>CAYJWS010000021.1:6907-18436 GCA_964373925.1 uncultured Gammaproteobacteria bacterium | reverse complement strand
TCCAAGATAGAGTTTCTAGACTTACTTATGGAATCATTTGTCAAGTATTATATTTTACTATGAATGAAGTTGTTAAAAAAGATACAATGTACGTGGTTGCTCTCATGGTTTGGGGTATAGTTTTTGCTCTCATATATGCAATTCCAACATTTTGGACAACCCCAGCGAACGGTGGAAGAATTTTTAATTCGCCGGACGAAAGCGCGAATTTTTTTTTCACAAAATTATTTACAGAAAATAATTCTTTAGAATATCCTGAACCTCTAAATCAACAATTTGAAAACACTATTCACCCGAGAGCCATGCGGGTATCAAAAAATGGGGGCCTTATTTTAGAAAGTTTTCAAGGCATTGTTTTTATCTATGGCATGATCGCAAAATTTTTTGGAACGTGGAGCATTGTCTATATTACTTCTCTTTTTTCTTTGTTTGGCGTGTTATATTTTTACAAATTGTTAAAAGAAATTTTTTCAGAAAAAATTTCACTTTTTTCAAGCCTTCTGCTTCTATTTTTTCCAGGATGGTGGTATTATAATAGCCGATCTATGTTTCATAACGTACTTTTTATAAACCTTATTATTTTTTCGCTCTATAATCTTTTGAAATCCCAGGGAGAAAAAAAGTATTTTCACATCGTTGCCTCGTCGATTTTTTTAGGGCTGGCCCTATGTACGAGAACATCGGAAGCAATATGGGTTATTCCCCTCTTTATCCTTATATTGCTTTTTAGGTCGCCAAAAAAATCATGGAAGCGTTCATTGGCATTTTTTTTAGTACTCACAATTTTTTCCGCATTTATTTTTTATCTGAATAAGATGTTGTATGGCAATATTTTTACCGGTGGCTATGTAATTCCGGGAGAATTCAATTTAATGAGTCTAGCATATAAGGTTATTTTTCCTTTTGGATTGAGTATAAGAAAATCCTTTATTCATTTTTTTCAATATTATCCGATTCTTTTTTGGTGGTATTTTATTCCATTTTTTCTCGGATCGATCATAACCATAGTACAGTGGAATAAAATACCAAAAATTCAAAAACAGTACTTTATTATTTTTTTTATTGCCTCTGTTTTTTTAGCACTGTATTACGGATCTTGGGATATTCGAGACAGCATAAGCCCCGAAAAAATTACCATAGGAACATCATACGTCAGGTACTGGCTTCCTATATATATTTTTTCATTGCCATATGTCGCCTTGTTATTTGAAAAAAGTTTTGAGAGAATGCGTTCAACCCGCCTTCGTATGGCATGGAGCTTTGTGTTTTGGGGGGTTATCGTATTTTTTTCATTTACCCTAGTTTGGATGAAAGGAGATGAGGGCTTGAGCCATGTACAAAAAAGCATTCATGAGTATTATATTAAGAGAGAAGCGGTTTCTCACATAATTGCGGAAGACTCTTTTATTGTTACCGAAAAATCAGATAAAATTTTTTTTCTGGAATATAAAATATTAATAGATGCTTACGATCAAAGAATTATTAATGCCATGAAAGATATTCTAGCGAATGATTATCCATTATATTATTATACGCATCAAGATGAAAAAGATATAGAAAAAATCCGCAATAGGTTGCTCGAAAATCAGATATATCTGCAAGAGAGGATAAAGATTTTTAATAACGAATATATCTATACGATGGCCACGAATTCAAAGAAAAAAGAATAAGACATATGCCAAAATATTTAAAAATATCGCTTTTTTTTATCAAAATAATCATATATTGCATTCCGGTTTTGTTATTTATGCTTCTTGCCTACAAAAATCTCGCGGTGGAAGGCACCATTGAAGCTGTTTATAATTTTAAGGAAAAATCTCCATTTATTTCGGTATTACGGCCGCAAGGAAGGCTTAGTGAGATAAAGAAAGATTCTCGTGGCAGCTACTTTCAAGAAGTAAAGGATGAACCTGTGTATTTTGACATTCGGCTTCCAAGGCCTTTTCAAAGAGTTGAAGTTGGGCTTGAGTATAAAAATATAGATCAGCCCATATTTGAGCTTGGAGCAATGACCGACAAAGAACGCTGGCAGTTTGATCTCAAGCCGGTTGAAAATAAAGTTATTAATTTTTTACTGCAAGACAAATTTCATTGGAATACTATTGAAAAAGATGGAATATATCTTTTTCAAAAAAATAAAAAATATAAATCATTGGAAGATTTTTTATCTAGTTCTCCTTCGGTTGATAGTATTGCGACATACAATTATACATATGATAAAGCCTTTACCATAGCGCGCTATAAAGCAAAAGATGGAGGCGTGCAAATCCATAAAACGCTCCGCGGATCGCATAGGATGTATACATATATAAAAGACGAGGACCTCAATTTTACTTTTTGGTTTCAAGATCTTAATAGGCACGCCGGAGATGATTATGTGAGCATAGACATATACCATGATTCAAATAACGTATATAGGGATTTTTTCAAAATTGATGAAGACGCGAAGGATTCCAGGAAAATATCGCCAGTGAAGGAAAAAAATATTATTTTAAAAGATATGGATGAAGGCGTTTATAGGATTGACGTCACCACTCCAAGCGACGACATTTTTATTCGCAAGGCTTCAACAACCCAAGATTATCTCGTATTCATCAATAATATCTATTTCGGAGATAACTCTGGATATTCAGATGAATTGGACGAGGAAAGATCCGCCCCTACCAAAATATACACAAATGGCGCTTATATGGCTGCGCAAACAACGCATATTGAGGGACTGCAAACAATGCTGGTTGGAAAAAAAGTGTTACATATCAATGAAACGCATAAAAAATTTTATACGGATGCGCAAGAAGGAATGAATGAAATATTAATTCCAAGAAACGACGTTTCCATAGAAACAAAAGGGATGATCTCTTTTTCTCAAAATAGTTTTTTTAATCCGGAGACGACCTCGCTTGCCGACGGAAGAGATTTTGACCAGCAGAGGATAGAATATGTTGTTGCAAAATATTCTAAAAGCAAGAATCTTGTGGATGGATGGCTTGAAAACACTGTTTTATTTGATGTCCAAAACTATTATATTCAAGACGATGAAATGCACTTTGTGCTTTCACTGCCATATATAAAAAAAAACGAGCCGGCGCTTGAGTTGAGGAAAATAAAAATAAGATATTTTGGTGAGCCCGTATATCTCAATACTATAGTAAAAAAAATACAAGAGTATGTCGGATCAATATTCACAAATTAAAATATTTTTTAAAAGAATTACTCAGTACGTTTTTGAGGCGATTTTTTTAGCCTTTATTTTCTTTTTTTCGTTTGAATACATAAAAACTGGAATAATCACGAATTTTTTTAATTTTAATATATTATTGACTCTTTCCATTATTTTTGGCATAATTCATTTAGCTTTTGGAATTCATGGAGAAAAAAAGCATGGAATAGCACGAAAAACAATATATATTCTTTGTTTTCTTTTCATTTCGGCTGTTTTTGGAATATTTGTATATAATATTATCGGAGATTCATTCCTTATATTTTTAGCTGTTCCATATATCGCTGCCATTGGCCTTTTCTTTTCACTTATTGAAATATTTGAAATATAAATATGTGTATTTTTTGCAAGATAATAAAAAAAGAAATCCAGGCTGATTTTATTTATGAAGATGAAAATATAGCCGCGTTTTTAGATATTCATCCAATCAATATCGGGCATACGCTCGTGGTTCCAAAAAAGCATTTTGAAAATTTTATTTCTACGCCAGATGACATTTCCCAAAAACTTATTTTGACTGTTAAGAAAATCACGCCAAAGATTTTAAAAGCAATGAAAGCGAATGCGTGTAATATTTCAACGAACAACGGAAAGGAATCGGGGCAGGTGATTGAGCACGTGCATTTTCATATTATCCCAAGATTTTCAAATGATAATTTTATCCATTGGCAGGGCATAGAAAGGACTCCCAAAGAGCTTAGTGATGTCGCGGAACAGATTCGAAAGGAGATGCTTTAATACTATGTTTCCTATTTTTTTTCTTTTGTTTTTAACTGGAGTGACTTTATTATTTTTTAAAAAACTTCAGATCTTTGGAATTCTTTTGATAGTATTTGCAATATTTTTATTTTCAGTATTTATTTCTCTTTTCCGTTAATTATTGACTGAATATTGAATGAATTTTTATGAAAATCAAATAAAACAAAAAAAGCAGTCATATTATGACTGCTCTGAAGTAATTTTTATGGAGCGAAAACTACCTTCTGTTCATTATAAAACGATAGACAATCTTTGAATGACTCGTTTCCACTTTTACAAATGAGAGGTTTGTAATTAAGCTTAGAAGAGAAATAATCGTATGTATCGTGTTGGAATTAAACGGAAACTGTGCTGAAATGAATACGTCATTTTCAACAAAGGTACCTATGGGGTAAAACAGAAGCGGTTTTTCATCTCTTAAAACAGTGATTGAACTTCGTGAGATGTCAAAAATCATGGCATCATTTTCATGAAGCTGTGTAAGTTTTCCGTTTAAATCATACATCGTAAACTCCTTGTTGAAAAAGGGCTGAAAAAAGAGCGAAGTGAAACGCAGTGGTAATGTATCGTAAATTAAATTTTTTGTCAAATATGCATAGAAAAATATTAGTCACTGGCGGAGCCGGCTTTATCGGATCAAACTTTATCCGATACTGGCTCAAGAATCATTCTCAAGACAAGATCATAAATCTTGATAAACTCACGTATGCAGGAAACCTTGAAAATGTAAAAGATATTAAAGATAATAAAAATTACCAATTTGTTCACGGCGATATTTGTGACGTCAAGCTCGTAAATAAGATTATGGAAGGGATAGATATTGTTGTACATTGTGCCGCTGAATCTCATGTTGACAGGTCTATACTTGACGCGGCGCCTTTTGTGATTACCAACGTTGTTGGAACGCATATATTGCTTCAAGCGGCGCTTAAGCACAAAGTAAAAAGATTTCATCATGTTTCAACAGACGAAGTTTTCGGCGCGCTTGATTTGGAGGCAACCGAAAAGTTTAATGAAAATACTAGTTATAATCCGCGTTCTCCTTACAGCGCCTCCAAGGCGGCGTCAGATCACTTTGTGCGGGCGTATTTTTACACCTACGGCCTTCCTATCACCATATCAAATACGGAAAATAATTATGGGCCCTATCAATATCCGGAAAAGCTCCTACCCCTCGCGATTACGAATATTTTAGAGGGAAAAAAAGTGCCGATATACGGAGACGGAAAATACGTACGAGATTGGATTTACGTTGACGATCATTGCCGAGGAATTGAGCTAATCATTGAAAAAGGAAAGCCGGGTGAGACATATTGCATTGGAGGCACCACGCAAGATGTTTCCAATATAGATTTGATAAAAAAAGTTTTATCAGCTATGGGAAAAGGAGAAGAGTGCATAGAGTTTGTAAAAGACAGGCCGGGACACGACAGGCGTTATGCCGTGGATTGGACAAAAGCGAAAAAAGAGCTGGGATATGAGCCACAGCATAATATTGATGAATATTTACTAAAAACTATCGATTGGTATTCTCAAAATCAAGACTGGTGGAAAAAGATTAAAAGCGGCGAGTATAAAAAATATTACGAGAAACAATATTCTTGAATCAGGAATTGTGAATTATAAATTATGCTTCTTAAAAATGGCTCCATAATTCCTAATTCTTAATTCTTAATTCTTAAAATAATGAAGGGAATAATCTTGGCGGGCGGTTCGGGAACAAGACTGTATCCTTTAACGCTTGCCATTTCAAAACAGCTCATGCCCGTGTATGACAAGCCCATGATATATTATCCTTTGTCGGTTCTGATGCTTGCGGGAATAAGCGAAATACTCGTTATCTCAACTCCAAGCGATCTGCCTCATTTTAAGAGGCTTTTAGGCGACGGCAAAAGCCTTGGATGCGAGTTTAGCTATTTGGAGCAGGCAGTGCCTAATGGCCTCGCGCAGGCGTTTGTTTTAGGAGAGAAATTTATTGGCAAAGAAAAAGTAGCGCTTATCTTGGGCGATAATATTTTCTATGGCCAGGGGCTTGGCGAACTTTTAAAAAATTATAAAGACCCTGATGGGGGAGTGGTGTTTGGCTATCATGTATCTGACCCTGAAAGATACGGCGTTTTGGAATTTGATAAAAATAATAAAGCAATCTCCATTGAAGAAAAGCCAAAAAAGCCAAAGTCAAACTATGCCGTGCCGGGGCTTTATTTTTATGATAATTCTGTTGTTGATGTAGCGAAGAATCTCAAACCCAGCGCTCGCGGTGAATATGAGATAACAGATATCAATAAACATTATTTGGATTTGGGAAAGCTTCATGTGGGGATACTTGATAGGGGAACGGCATGGCTTGATACGGGTACCTTTAGCGCTCTTATGCAGGCCGGCCAATTTGTGCAAGTAATTGAGGAGAGGCAGGGATTAAAAATTGGATGTATTGAAGAGGTTGCCTACAGAATGGGATTTATTGATAAACATCAGCTTACAAGGCTCGCGGAGCCTTTATTGAAAAGCGGATACGGAAGTTATCTTCTAAAGATTATCGGATAGTTATTAATTCAGATACATCTCATATAATCCTTCTTTTCCAATTTCTTGAGCCGTAAAGAACACTTGATCTCTGTTATTTATGAGGACGTCTTGCACCTCATTGAAAGTGCCTAATGTATAGGCATTTTTTCTGCCTTCTTGCGTATTTTCTATAATTGAAAAAGATTCGCCATGCCAATAAAAGACGTAATTGTCGTCAAATGCAAAAAAAGCTTTAAGTATAGGTTCATTGGATTCTTTCATAATGTTTTTAGTTTCGGTCTTTACATTATAAGTAAAAATTTTAGAATCATCATAAAGAAGAATATTTTTGAAATTTTTTGACCATTCAATATTTTTTTCTTTTTGCAAAATAAGCAGAGAGCTTTTTGTAAAATCAGCGTTTTCATTGAGAAACACCTCGGGATCTATCAAATAATAATTATTGTCATCCTTAACTTCAATTTTTTTATCTACATTCAAATCAAGCGAATAATGCGATCGAGAAGGAAGAAGAAAAGACGGGGTATATTCCTTGGAGAATAAAATTATTTTTTTTAAGTAAGACTCGCTGGCATTTGATGCCGTATAATAGACGCTTGAGCCTTCTGTTATATAGTCGTCTATAGCGTCCGCCAATACCACGGAAAAAATGCCTGATGCAGAATCAATTTGAAATAATTGACTTTCCGATAACCCATACATAATATCGTTATTCAGGCGATCCCATTTTATTTTTTGGAATTCAATATCGGGGAGTTTCAACTTAATAATATTCCATGTATCCGTGTTAATAACATAATAATTCGAAAGATTGCCCTTAGAGCTTTTAACAAGGAGTTTTTTATTATTTGACCAGTCTACAGTTTCTACGGAATCATTTTTTTGAAAAACCATTATTTTTTTTAATTCTCCGTCAGAAGGATCGTAGCCCATCAGAATTTTTTCGGTAGATGAATTATTTAAAAAAATAACAGCATTTTGCCTTGGAATTTTTTCCATCCAATCTATTTTTCCGCCCATAATCAGCTTTGGCTTATTTTTTTTTACCAAATTAATGTCTTTGAGAAACGATGTCAGGCTGCTTTCAACGGCCACGGAGCGAGACCATGGGTAATACCCCTCTTTTTGAAGTGAAAATGAATATGTATCCGGAATGAGAAATCGAATCTTGGCGGGAGTGGTGTATTTTGTTGCTGTGTTATTTATGTAAACCTTTGCTTTTTTGGGAAATGAAACGATTACGGCAGAGCCGGTTTTTTCAATTGTAAATTTTTTGTAGTTGAATCTGAACCCGGATGAATATAAAAGAATAATGGGATTTATGACAAAAAATAAAAAAATAAAGAAGGTATACAGCAATCTTTTATGAAAAATCGACATACAGAGTAACTTTTTATTGCAAGAAAGCCAATGCATGACTTGGTGGCTCACTTGTCAAGAATAATCATTGATAGTAGAATAAGGATATACAAATTATACCATTAATTGCGAGGATTTTAAATATTTTAAAAATTATTTTTTTTATTTATGGATAATTATAGCGGAGAAAAAAGGTCATTGCCTGAAAACACGCATAAGGAGTTTCAGAAAAATTCAAGATTTATCTTTTTCTCCATCGCGATTGCGGCCGCATTTTTTTTAGGCTATATTTTTCATGTGGAGAAAAAGAGTAACGGTTTAAATAAGAATCCAAAAATTACGAATTCTCAATCTTCCGATGCCGCATATGCGCCTAAAACTGATTTTGACTCTGATACTTTTTGGGAGGTTTGGAATTATATTGAAGAAAATTATGTTGATCCGGAAAAAGTTACGGGACAGAAACTTTATTACGGCGCGCTCCAAGGACTTGTTGGATCGGTGGAAGACCCGTATTCTGTTTTTTTTGAGCCAAAGGTGTCGGAGAAATTTGAAAACGAAATTTCCGGAAGCTTTGAGGGTATTGGCGCGGAAATAGGGATTCGCAATAACAGGCTTACTATTATTTCTCCTTTGGCCGATAGCCCCGCGGAAAAATCCGGTTTAAAAGGAGGAGATATTATTATTGCCATTGATGGCAAGGATACAAAGGATTTGTCTCTTGGTAATGCAGTCCAGAATATCCGCGGCGAGAGAGGTACGAAGGTGCAATTGACCATATATCGCGAAAGCGAGGGAAGGGAGAGGAAAATAGATGTTATGCGCGATAAGGTCGCATTACACAGCGTTGAATGGAAAATGGTTGGCGGCGTGGCGCATCTCAAGCTAAAGTATTTCAATGAAGATACGCTCGTAGATTTTAACTCGGCAGTGCATCAGATACTGCTAAAAAATCCGAAAGGTTTTATATTGGACTTACGCAATAATCCCGGCGGATTTTTACGCACGGCAATTGAGGTCGCCTCATACTGGGTAGGAGGAGAAGATATTATTGTTATTGAAAAAAAGCGAGACGGATCTTTCTTGGCAGAAAAAAGCTTAAATAAGAATGATATTTTACGGAGCATAAAAACCGTAGTTCTCGTCAACAAGGGGAGCGCCTCTGGTTCGGAAATTGTCGCAGGAGCCTTGCAAGACTATAAATATGCCAAGCTTGTAGGCGAGACGACATTTGGCAAGGGATCGGTACAAGATCTGAAAAAACTCAATGATGGCTCATCCGTAAAACTTACTATAGCAAAGTGGCTAACGCCCACCGGGAGAGTAATCGACGCAAAAGGCATTGATCCGGATATCGTCATTGAGCTTACCGAAAAAGATTGGGATGAGTCAAAGGATCCTCAGCTTGATAAAGCTCTAGAGCTTTTAAAGTAATTATTGTAATAGATAATGCCATGACAAAAAGGCTTATTCTTTATGCATATGGAAGGGTGCAGGGGATTGGATATCGATATGGGATCCAGACATATGCTCGTACTATGGGAATTACAGGATGGATCACTAATCTTAATGATGGCAAAGTTCAGGTTGTCGCCGAGGGCGATGAGGATAGTTTGCGTAAGCTAATTTCTTTTTGTTATAATTTTTTACAATTGGAAAATGTTAAAAAGATTTATTTAGAATGGCATGATTCGTGCGATGAATTTGAGGGGTTCATGATCCAAAATGATAAAAATTTTTTTTTATGAAAGTGATACTTCTTAAAAATATTAATTCTTTAGGAAAGCAAGGCGAGATAAAAGAAGTGTCCGATGGATACGCAAGGAATTTTCTAATCCCCAGGCAACTTGCCGATATAGCTACCAATGATCTTATTGAGCATATTCAAAAGATACGACACAAAGAGGCGAAGAAAGCAAAGAAAGAATTAGAGTATTCCCAAAACATTGCAGATAAACTTGAAGGAAAGATTTTTGAGATACGGGCAAAGGCATCAAGTGAAGGCAGGCTGTATGCGTCCGTGCATCCACAAGAGATATCTCAATTATTAAAAAAAAACGGCTATACTATTGACGAGAAAAATATACACGCCGATCATATTAAAGAAATTGGAGAACATGCAATCACCATACACCTCCACCATGGACTTGAGGCGAGAATAATACTTGTAGTCAAACTGCAATGAATATTTCATATTTAATTTTTTAATTATGCCTACAAAATATATTTTTGTCTTTGGAGGAGTTCTTTCTGGGGTAGGAAAGGGCATAGCCTCTGCGTCTATTGGAAAAATATTGCAGCTACGGGGATATGCCGTTACCGCGATAAAGATTGATCCATATATTAATGTTGACGCGGGCACAATGAATCCTACCGAGCATGGCGAAGTTTTTGTGACCGATGACGGAGATGAAACAGATCAAGATGTTGGAAATTATGAAAGGTTCCTTAATACTAATATATATAGGGATAACTATATGACGACGGGCAGAGTGTATCTTTCCGTCATTCAAAAAGAGAGAAATCTTGAATATGGAGGAAGGTGCGTTGAGGTTGTTCCACATATTCCAGGGGAGGTTATACGCCGCATTAAAAAAGCTGGAAGAAAGACCAAGTCTGATATTGTCATTGTTGAAATTGGCGGCACGGTAGGTGAGTATCAGAATATTTTATTTTTGGAAGCCGCGCGCATGATGCACTATACGAATCCGAATGACGTTATTTTTATTTTGGTAAGCTATCTTCCGATACCAAGCTATCTCGGTGAAATGAAAACAAAGCCTACGCAGTATGCAGTTTCACAGGCGAACGCGGCGGGCATTCAGCCTGATTTTATTATCGCTCGGGCGCAAAAGCCCCTTGATCAGCCGAGAAAAAACAAGCTCTCGGTCTTTTGCAATCTTAAAAAGGAAAATATCATATCCGCTCCGGACGTAAAGAATGTTTTAGAGGTTCCAATAAATTTTGAAAAAGATAAGTTGAGCGATAAAATTTTAAAAGAATTAGGACTGAAATCACGGGTGCGTACAATGCCAGAATGGAGCAAAAAAATAAAAAAATTTTTATCAATAAAAAAGACAGTCAAGGTTGGCATTGTTGGAAAATATTTTGCAACCGGAGATTTTATTTTGCCCGATTCCTACATTTCTGTTATCGAGGCGATTAAACAGGCAAGCTTTGCAAGTGGAGTTGTCGCGGTTATTAGCTGGATAGACTCTGATTTGTATGAAAAAAACCCTTCACAGGTTCGTGAGCTTGATACATATCAGGGAATAATCGTTCCTGGAGGATTTGGCAAGAGGGGTATAGAGGGCAAGATCCGCGCCATACGCTATGCTCGAGAAAAAGGAATACCATATTTAGGCTTATGCTATGGGATGCAGCTTGCGTCAATTGAATTTGCAAGGAATGTTTGCGGCATGAAGAGTGCGAATACCACCGAGGTTGATCCACATACCAAATTTCCAATTATCCATATCATGCAAAAGCAAGCAGAGCTGCTGAAAACTAAGCAGTATGGCAATACCATGAGGCTTGGCGCTTGGCCATGCATCTTAGATTCGCAATCAAAGAGTTTTAAGGCATATAAGACACGAAAGATTAGCGAGAGACATAGGCACAGATATGAATTTAATAATGAATATAGGAAGAAATTTGAAAAA
>CAYJWS010000021.1:0-6807 GCA_964373925.1 uncultured Gammaproteobacteria bacterium | reverse complement strand
ATCCAGAAAGTCAGTCTAGTCTAGCGAGACTGGATTCCCCCGAAGCTTCGGGGGAATGACAGTTAAAATTATTTTTTGAGATAACTTCTAATCTTTTTCAATAAAAATAAAAATCCTCCGAACTTTCGAAGGATTTTTTTGAGTATATAATTATTTTTTTAACGGATCTATGTGTACGAATTTTGTAAACTTCATATGTCCGTCGTATTTTTTTACCTTTTTTTGCGAGAATCGGACAATTCCGGGCAGTATTGCAAAAAGAGTATCATCAGATCCCTTTTTTACGTTTGTTCCAGGTCGAATTTTTGTACCGCGCTGCCTTACAAGTATTGCCCCGCTTTGCGCGTATTCTCCGCCATAGAGCTTAACGCCTAAGCGCTGACCGTGTGAATCACGACCAAGCGCTGTGGAACCGCCTGCTTTTTTATGCGCCATAGTGTTAGAATTTAGAATCTAGAATAGTTAATATAATATAGTATATAGAATAAGGTATTTATTGTATTGTGTCAAATATGGAAATTGACAAAAAAATTAATTGTGGTAGTATCAAGTATTCAGCTAAAATGTTAGTTGAATCCCGCGTCTCGGGAAGAGACAATACTCTAACCCGGCTATAAGCTGGAGGAGACTGGTATGAAGTACGGTTCTTTGACTTTAGGCAATATTGAAGCCCTCTGTAACATGTGCGGAGGCGAAAAAAGTGTCGATGCCATTCTTCGTGGTGAGAAGAAAGTCACGATAGAAGACGTTATCCGCCTGCTCGTTGACAAGAATGGGCGCTGCATCAAACAGCCTCAAGTCGTATCAGCAGTCTGCGATGCCAACACGAGCTTCCATCTCTACACATTACCCGCTTATTTTAAGTTTCAGTTCACTATTGAGGTTACGGATCGCATCGAAGCCATCAAGGCCATGATCGCTTCAAATCCCCATGTGGCGAACCTACTCAAGGGATCATGGTATCCCATCCTTCTGCCCCAGACAGAATCTGGTGACTACGGAACTCTGCTCGAAGAGATCTTGCTTCCAAGAGTGGAAGAAAGTTATACCAAGGCATTCCCCGGGCGGAAGTTCTATAACCACCGCAAGAGTGAACTCGCGGGTCAGATCACGATTGTTGATGAACGTCACGCCCAGCTACTCGCTGATCTTACCAAGGGTACAATCCCAGGGATTCTCTTTTTTCCACTCCAAGGTTTTTCGGTTCATGCCCAGCGTCAGATGGCAAAGCTTATGCCAGACAACATTTTTTTGGCAGGAGCGATTGAGATCGCAGTTGCCGAGGCAACCTATCCCAAGTTTCTAGTGCAAGATGGGCACACTTCCTTCATAGATTGTTCCGCAGTCCAGTGGCGGAACCCTGATTTCTCGCTGTGCTTCCGCTCCTTCGACGACGAGATTGGGTTCGACCTCAGGTGCGACCTCGACGTTGCGAACGGCATCCATTCTGGTGCGTTGTTCTGCCGCGGGTAGCTCGCCTAGACGAGCCAAACCATGTGTTCTTTTGTTTGATTATATAGAGAGGATTCCTTGGAGTCCTCTCTTTTTATTTTTTTGACAAAAACAAATATTTTGATTATAGTAAAAGAATGAAAAAAGAAATAAAAGCATGTATAATCACATTTTTTTCGGGAGTTTTTTTGTATGGTTGCTCTTATGTCAAGACAGATTTGAATAATACCTCTTATTCTGAATCGCAAGCATTAAAAAATATCAATACTATTCCTGCGGAATCGCCGAATTCAAAAACCGATTTGCCAAAAAATCCTTCCAAGGAGAAAGCGAAAAATACCACGCTCTCTCAAGATGTGTATCCCCAAAGCCTGATTATTCCAGTTCCATTTACATCCCAAGCGCCGTTTGCGAACTGGGATGAGCTTCATAATGAAGCCTGTGAAGAAGCCTCTATGATAATCGCGGATTCTTTTTTTAATAAAAAAATATTGAATAAAGAAATAGCGGAACAACGAATACAGGATTTGGTGTCTTGGGAGACGAAAAACGGATATACAGTTGACGCAACTTCGCAAGAAGTCGTTGAGATATTAGATACATATTTTTCTTTACAGGGCGAGCTTGAATATAGCGTTACTTCCCAGAAAATAATACAAGCGCTTAATGAAGGAAAGCTCGTTATTATTCCTGCCGCGGGAAGGGATTTGCATAACCCAAATTATAAACAGCCCGGCCCGCTCTACCACATGCTTGTTATCCGTGGGTATGACGCCAATAAAAAACAATTTATTACCAACGATCCCGGCACAAGAAAAGGAGAAGGGTACAGGTATGATTATGATGTATTAATAAATGCAGTACACGACTGGCCAAAGCAAGGCAAGGGAAAAGAAGATGTGACGGAAGATGAGATGAGAGCTGGGAGGAAAGTTTTTATTATTGTTTCTAAGCCCGAGTTGTAAGCTATAAGACGTAGTTTTTTTGTTTTACTTATAGCTTATTGCTTACAGCTTATAGCTATATACTATGGAAGAAAAAATTCAAAAAGTTATAGATGAAATGAGACCATACCTTCGGTCGGATGGCGGGGATATGGAGTTTGTGCGCTTTGATAAAAAATCAGGCATTGTTTATGTTCGTTTTCAAGGCGCTTGCCAGGGTTGCCCGATATCCCACGTGACATTATATCAAGGAATAGAAAAAACCCTCAAAGATAAAGTTGAGGGCGTGATGGGAGTTGAGGCTGTAGAAGATTAAATCAATTAATAGAATTGATATCCTCAAGTGGGGGTTCGGGGGTATTTTTTTGTTCTTCAATAATACTAATGGTTGTGGTTGACAATGTTCTTATTTCCGAAAAAATATTTTTTACATTCGTTATGTTATAGCTTTTCATGAGTGATTCCTTCTTTTCCATTTCATTCAACACATTTTCAAAATCTTCTTTGTTAAATGATTCTGGCGAGACGATAGATTTTAGATTTATGGTTTCAAACGTATACGTTATAGTACTCGTGATATATGTATAAGCGAAAAGTATAGAGGACGCGATTGCAAGAAAAGAAATAAAAAAAGCAAAGAAGTTTATAGCTTTCCATGATATTTTTATTCGCACCTTAAATGGAATTTTAATTTTTGGTTTGAATTTCATATTTTTCATCAATAATGTATACTTTTCCAACTATTGTTGCGTTTATTTTATTTTTTTTATCGTTTTGAGATGCTAGAGAAATGTTAAAAATATTAAAATAATATTTGAGCGCCTCAAGATCGGAAAGAAATTCCATAATTTGAGTAAAGCCGCCCGTAAGGCGTATCTCGAGTATCAAAGTCTCAAAGCTTCCTTTATTATTATCATTTTTATCTGAGTTTATTCGCGTAATTTTTGGTTCTAAATTGTAAGTTTCAGAAATTTTTTCAATATCAGTAATGAAATTAAGTTCTTCTCCTTTTTTAATATACATTCCCTGTACTTTTTCGATTTCCGGCTCTATCGCCTTGAAATCTTTATATACTTTCGTGTAATATTGGCCGCTAAGAAATTTTGCTTCCAGGCTTTTCTTTTCAAAAAGAATTTCTTTATTTATTTCTTGAATATCTTGAATAGTTGGAAGTATTACAAAAAATGCAATTCCCACGATAATAAGCAAGGTAGCCGCTATTGTAATAATTATTTTTTGTGTAGTTCCCAGAGAAATTTTCATTGAAGTTGAAATATTTTATCTTTAAAAAAGTTCAGTTGAAGGTTAAATTTAATATTTTCTTTTTCAAATAAAACGTTATAGGGAAGCTGAAAATTTTCAAAATATGCGCTTTTGTGCAAGGCATCTTGAAGCATTAACAAGTCTTGGCGTTTTTTTGCAAGTCCGCCGATTATTAAAACATTATCGTTTTCTAAAGTGAGCTGGCTTAGCACTATTCCTTCAGGAATAATATCACTAAGCTTATAGAAAAATACTATCCATGGGGTATGGTCTTTTTGTATTTGTTTTATATTAGCCAATTCAGATTTAAGTCGTTTTATTTCACCTCCTGATAAATTTATATTAATCATTGAAACATAATTTTCATTTATGGATTTTATAAAGTAGTTATGCAAAGTTATTTTTGCGATAAGCAAAATAATAGTTGACGTGATAAGAGTAAAAAGAAATATAAAAATGAGGCTCTTTATCGCTAAATATATATTGAGAAGCCGTATTTCTTTTTTTTCATTTTCCGGAATGAGGTTGAGTCTGATCATAGCGTTTATTCAGAGCCCCTAAGCGCAAGGCCGATGGCAGTTGTGAATGATTGCATTTTCTTTTTTGGAATAATTGCCGATGGATGTATTTTTGAAATGTTTATCAGGGGATTTCCATAGGAGGTCGGAAGGCCGATTTTTTCGTCCAAAATTTTATCTAAGTTTATAAGTTGGGAACCTCCGCCGGAAAGGATTATCTTTTTTATCGCATTATTTTTTCCGGAGGATTCCTCGTAAAAATAAATTGCTTCCTGTATTTTATTAATAAGATTGTTTACGTTTTCCATCAGAATTTTTTTAAGAGCTCCTGAGCATTTTTCTTCATGCAGGCCGCAGAGAATTTTTGCGTCTTCGGCTTTTTTATAATCAAGTTTTAATTTTTCACTTATCCTTTGTGTAATTTCATTCCCCGACACGGGAAGACTCATGGTAAACTGTACTACATTCTTGTCGTATACTATGAGGCCAGTTCTTGTCGCACCCATATCTATTATTATTTTTCCCGAATTATCAATCTCTGAAGCTCCTTGTATCGCAATAAGGCTTCGAGCAATCGCGCAAGATTCTATTTCTAGCGCTAGGGGAATGAATCCTGAATATCTAATAGCCTGTATATAACTATTTACTGTTTCAATGGGTGCGGCGCCAATAAGCACATCATTTTCGTTCCGCGGCTTGAATTCGCCGATAATTTGCCAGTCAAAAAAAATTTCATCAATTGAAAAAGGTATGTGTTTAGTGAGTTCTTGCCCTAAGATATGCGCGAGGGATTCTTCATTGTCTGCGTAGACTCGAATAAGCTTTACAAAAGTCTTTGTTTCGGGAAGCACGGTTATTATGTGATTGCATTCTATTCTTTTGCCTTTCGCGGTCGCTACAAGTTTTTTTATTGATTCTGAAAGGATTTCAATATTTTTTATATCGCCATTTTCAAAAACACTGCTTGGAAGCGGCATTTCATTGTATGAGATAATTGTGTATTTTTTAACATTTTTTCTTATTTGCACAAGGCGCAAAGAGAGATCGCTAATATCAAGGCCGAATGAATTTTTTTCTGGAAATAAAAACATATTTAATAACTTTCTCCGGGAAGGAGTTCATCCCATTTAATGAATGTATATTCCCCCGAGGTTGGAAACGATGGAGGAGGGGAGTAAATAAGATTTTTATCGTAGTCGAGGTTTCTTGCAAGGTATCCGGAACAATAGACGCCCGCGCAGTTCCATGAAAATCCGTACCTTTTATACGTTCCAATTGATCCGTAGACTGAAATAGTGCTTCTTTTATAATATGTCGCGCTGCAGTCAGACGGGTAATAGAACCTTCCAACTCTTCCTTTTTGTGCAAGGAGTGCAGCGTCGATCTCAAGATTGTCCTCGCTAAAAAGGCCAACGGAAATATTATTTTGCGCGATGATTCCTAGACCCGAGGTCCCATCTTTTGCGGAATAGAGAATATCGTTGTTTATCCATACATCGGCAAGTCCGGTTGCCAAAGGCTCTTTTGCGGCAACTATAGTAATAAATTTTCCATTAATTGTGCCGTCTATCCATGCGTTGTCTTCAACAAAAATTATACCATTATTCGGTAAGTTTGTGGTAGTCCAGTTTCCTTGATATTGATTGATATCTCCCATGCTCGCCGATTGTGTCCCTCCAGACCATGTGCACGTGCTTGTTGTCTTTACGGTTTTATACTGAAATTGGTTGTTTCCTAAGAATTGAATATGGTACCCTTGTTTGTTTGAACTGTTTAAATATACACCATTTGCCTGTGCGTTTGTTTTCAGTGTTGACAAGTCTACTGAGACAGAATTAAAGTCTATATTTGGAACCGGATATCTTCTTCCACCGATAAAAACATCTTGGCGATTTGGAGGATTTGTCGGAGGCGATGGGTCCTGGGGCGCGACGCACGTATGCACGCCCCACGAGCTTACGGTGCACGCGTCAGAGTCTGTGTCGTTGTATGTAGTCGCGCCGCTCGTTGCCTCGTTATACGCAACTCCGTCAAATCGTATTCCGCCATTCGCGTGTATCGGGCCATGCACTATTGTGCCAACTCCAAATCTCATTGATGAGTTCGCGACCACCGCGTACTGCGCCCACGAAGGCCTTCCATATCGCACCGCTAGGTATCGCTTGTTTTTGGGCGAATCAAGCGTCCATCCCGTTGATTTTATTTTTACAATTGTAGATCCTGGCTTTGGGGGCGTAATATACAGCTCGAATATACCCACCACTGTTGAATTGGGATCTTCATAATTATGAAGATACGGCCCGCATGGATTGCACCCGGTCTGAGCCGTGCCGTCCGCGTAGTCATCGGTAAAATTATCAAGATGCCACTTATAATAATTTATTCCCGCCTCTGCTATTTGCAATGCGTTTGTCCTCGCTACTCTTTGCGCGCCGGCTTTGTATTGCGCGACAATGTTTCCAAGAAGCGCGGTAGACATGACAATGAATATGAATGTAAAAACTAATGTAGTGATAAGCACCGCCCCGAGCTTGTCCGCCTTCGCCCCGAAAGCATTCGGGGTTTTGGCGGATTTTGCCCCGCCGAAGAATGAGCAAATATCGCGAATGAAAGTCTGCTGAGCTTCATTT
>CAYJWS010000020.1:0-18660 GCA_964373925.1 uncultured Gammaproteobacteria bacterium | reverse complement strand
TATAATGTCAAGTATTTTATATGAATAATTAATTTTTTTGTCTAAATTTAAACAAAATATTAATATCTGTCAACTGTCGGCCGACAGTTGACAAGAATAAAAATCAGGTAATTATGAATAATTAAAAAGTTCACTACCATATCACCATATGTCTGAAAAATATATAAAAATCATTGGAGCGCGCGAGCATAATCTTAAAAATATTGACGCCAAAATTCCCATTGATAAGCTGACAGTTATTACCGGTCTTTCGGGATCCGGCAAATCTTCCCTTGCTTTTGATACGCTGTACGCAGAGGGGCAAAGGCGCTATGTTGAAAGCCTTTCTGCCTACGCGCGGCAATTTCTTGGAGTCATGAATAAGCCGGATGTGGATAAGATACAAGGGCTTTCACCTGCCATTTCTATTGAGCAAAAATCAGTTTCAAAAAATCCTCGATCAACCGTTGGCACGGTTACGGAGATTTACGATTATCTTCGCCTCTTGTTTGCGCGAGTAGGAATTGTGCACTGCCCAAACTGTAAAAAAGCAATAAACGCGCAGAGCGCGGAAGAAATTGCAAAAAATATTTTTGCCCTACATCCGGGAATAAAAGTTCAAATCGCAGCTCCTGCAATACGAGGAAGAAAAGGAACATTCGCGGATCTCTTGAAGGATTTTCACCGCAAAGGTTTTATTCGCGCGAGAATTGACGGAAAATTTTATGAACTGGAACATTGGGAAAATATAAAGCTTTCAAAACAGCATAAGCATACTATTGAAGTCATAGTTGACCGCCTTGCAATAAAGCCGGGAATATTGCCGCGGCTCACGGATGCCGTTGAAAACGCGCTCGCCTTAGCCGAAGGAATAGTTTTGGTAATCGCAGGAGAGGGCAAGTTGCAGAAAGAAAAACTCTATTCCCAACACAACGCCTGCGCGCAATGCCAAATCTCATTTGAGGATATAGAGCCCCGCATGTTTTCTTTTAATTCTCCGTTTGGCGCGTGTACTACCTGCCACGGGCTTGGAATATCGCAAAAATTCACGGAAGATCTTTTAGTGCCCAATCCCGCACTCTCTATTATGGAAGGCGCCATAAAAGTTTGGCAAAACCATCTTGACAGCTGGAGAAAATACCAGCTGGAGAGCATTGCCAAGCACTATAAGGTGGATTTTTGGACGCCATGGAAAAAAATGCCTGAAAAAGTAAAAAATGTCATTCTCTATGGAAGCGAAGAGCCTATAGAATTCCACTGGGAATCGCAGACCAAAGACGCGCAGTATGAATACAAAAAAGAATTTGAAGGAGTTATTCCCCAGCTTGAACGCCTCTATCATCAGACAGAATCAAATTACAGAAGGCAGGAAATAGAAAAATTCATGCGCATCGGAAGATGCGAAGACTGCAGAGGAAAAAGGCTTAAGCCGGAAATTTTAGGAGTTACTATCGGGGGAAAAAATATCTGGGAGGTATCCGAGCTTTCAATATCTTCGCTCATACTTTTTATTGACGCACTCGAGCTATCAAAAAAGCACGCGATTATCGCGCACGGAGTTTTAAAAGAGATAAAAAATCGCCTCCATTTTTTACTTGATGTTGGTCTTGATTATATAACGCTTTCGCGCGAGGCAGGCACGCTCTCCGGAGGCGAGGCGCAAAGAATACGGCTTGCAACGCAGATTGGATCAGAGCTTCGAGGAGTGTTATATATTCTTGACGAGCCGTCTATCGGCCTGCACCAGAGAGATAATGAAAAGCTTATAGCTACGCTTAAAAAGCTCCGTGATCTTGGCAATACGGTTGTCGTGGTTGAGCATGATGAGGAAACTATAATGTCCGCGGACTACGTCTTAGATCTCGGTCCGGGCGCGGGAGTGCATGGAGGCGAGCTTGTGTTTGAAGGAACGCCAAAAGAATTGGAAAAGTCAAAAAGATCTTTAACCGGGCTTTATATTTCCAAGACACTCAAGATAGAAACGCCCAAAAAAAGGAGGAAGGCGTTTAGGTATTTGGAAATACTTGGCGCGCAGGAGCATAATCTTAAAAATATAGACGTAAAAATTCCTCTTGGAACGCTCGCGTGTGTAACCGGAGTCTCGGGATCGGGAAAAAGCACGCTTATCTACGATATTCTTTACAAAGCCCTTCATAAAATATTTTGGGCAACCGCCGATATGGCGGGAAAACATAAAGCGCTTCGAGGGTACGGCGAGCTTGAGCAGGTGCTTATGGTGGACCAATCTCCCATTGGCAGGACTCCACGTTCAAATCCTGCGACTTATATCGGCGTGTTCACCTATGTCAGGGATTTGTTCGCTTTGACAAAGGACGCTAAAATGAGAGGGTATAAGGTGGGAAGATTCAGCTTTAATGTTCCCGGCGGAAGATGCGAAGAATGCGAGGGAGATGGAGTCAAAAAAATTGAAATGCATTTTCTCCCCGATATCTACATCCAGTGCGAGAGATGCAAGGGCACGCGTTTTAATGAAGAAACACTTACCATACAGTATAAAGAAAAAAATATTTCCGAGGTTTTAAAGATGACGGTTGAAGAGGCGCTTGAATTTTTCAAAAATATCCCAAGTATAAAAAATAAGCTTCAAACCCTTTATGATGTTGGGCTGGGATATATTGCGCTGGGGCAAAGCTCCACAACGCTCTCAGGCGGAGAAGCGCAGAGAATAAAACTTACTTCAGAGCTCGCGCGAAGAGGCTCAAAGAGCCTGTATATTCTTGACGAGCCCACCACAGGACTTCATTTTGAAGACGTGAAAAAGCTTTTGTCAGTGCTCAACAGGCTTATTGAGAAGGGAAATTCAGTCATCGTAATAGAGCATAATTTAGACGTAGTAAAATCCGCTGACTGGATTATTGACCTAGGCCCACAAGGAGGAGACAAAGGAGGAAGGATAATCGCCCAGGGGACGCCCGAGCGAATAGCGCAGTCAAGCAGATGGTCGCATACCGGAAAATATTTGAAAAAAGTTTTATAAATGGATTATTTGAGTTGCAGGAAATTTTTATAAGTTTACAGAGGGAATAAAAAATAGGGTCAATATAATTTTGACCCTATGAATGATTTTTCTGCGATAGGTTAAGAAATTTCCGTTGTTCCGAGATGGTTATATTTAAGTCCGCATTTTTTACAGACATTGTCATCGGAAATAACACCATGGCATTTCCCGCATATTTTTCCGCTCTGCACATGATATATTTCTCTCTTTTGCGGCAAAAGATCGAGTATTTTATATGGATTAAATAATTCCAGAGGGATAAGAAGGGTACATTTGCACATCGGACATTTTTCCGGAGAATTTTTTTTAAGATTCATGCCGCAGTTTTGGCATTTTCTTCTGCGAATGTACGCCCTTTTCAGATACCCTTTTTTATGCATAGATACCTCGCGTAAAGAACAAGAGTTTATAAAGAACACATTATCAGTATATATAAAATAAAGATTATGTCAAAGGCCTATATTGTTAAGAATATGCCCCATGCTTGTGGATGCTACCTCTTTAAAGATGAAAAAGGAGAGATTATTTATATTGGAAAAGCAAAAGATCTTCAAAAACGCGCGAACTCGTATTTTAAAGAAATGCACCAATACGAAAAAACGCGCGAACTCGCGAAGCATATCCATGAAGCTGACTACATTATTACCAATAACGAAATAGAGGCGTTGCTTTTGGAGGCGCGGCTCATAAAAGAGCATCAGCCGAAATATAATATATCGCTTAAAGACGATAAAAGCTACGCGTATATCAAGGTCACCCAAGAAGAGTTTCCGCGATTTGTTACCGCAAGATCGGCTGACATAAAAAAAGGAGATACAGTGTATGGGCCGTATGTTTCCGGCGAGGCGAGAAGGGAGTTTTTGCGGCTTATTAATAGAATGTTTAAGCTTCGTGTTTGCAAAAAGCTCCCTAAGCGCGCGTGCCTTCTCTACCATATCGGCCAGTGCAGCGCGCCATGCATAGCAAAAATTTCAAAGGAAGAATATCTTGAGAATGTAAGGAAGGCCGAAATGCTTCTTCGTGGCAACAATAAAGAACTCATTAATATATTACAAGAAGAAATGAAAAAATATTCAGGGAGCGAGGAGTATGAACTTGCCAAAACTCGGCGCGATCAAATCTCGGCGCTTACATACCTTTCACAAAAAGAAGTCGTGCATCTGCGAAAGCAATACAACCAAGATGTTATAAATTATGTTATTAATGGCAGAGCCATACTTATACAGATTTTTAATATTCATAAAGGAATTATTTCCAACCGAAAGGATTTTATGTTTGAAGAAAAAGATATGTTAAAAAAATCCGACGAAATTTTTTCGCAATTCCTCTCCCAGTATTATTATTCCAGCGATATCCCTCAAGAGATAATAATTCCAAAGAAAATTTTAGATCAAAAAGTATTTGAGGGATTTTTAGAAGAACTCGCGGACCATAAGGTAGTTATTACCACTCCAAAAAAAGGAGATAAGAAAAAGCTTCTTGATCTTTTGCACCAAAATATTATTTCTAAAAATAAGCTTGGAGATATGGGTTTGCATACACTCAAAGAGGCGCTCAGGCTTCCGGCATATCCTCGGGCCATTGAATGTTTTGATGTTTCCAATCTCGGCAATACGTTTTTAGTAGCCTCCATGGTGCGGTTTCGCGACGGCAAGCCGGATACAAGCAACTACCGCAGATTTAAAATAAAAAGCGTGCAAGGGCAATCTGATTTTGACTCTATAAAAGAAGTGGTGTATCGCCGGTATTACAGGCTGAAGATGGAAGCTTCCGAGATGCCCAATCTCATTGTTATTGACGGAGGAAGGCCGCAGCTGACGGCCGCGCTAGCCTCGCTTAATGAACTTGGGCTTACTATTCCGCTTATAGCTCTTGCGAAAAAAAAAGAAGAAATTTACATGACAGACCAGATGCACCCTCTTAAGCTTGCAAAAAATAATCCGGCCCTTCACGTGCTCCAAAGAATACGAAACGAGGCTCACAGATTTGCGAATAAATATTATAGGCTTTTGAGGAGTAAAAAATTTTCTACTCAATAACAAAATATTTTTTGAAAAAAATAAAAAATGTTACAAATAAAAATTTACGTTACAAAATATGAATACATAATTTGTCATTTTTGACGATCGTCTATTTTGACAAGTATAAATTTTTGTTTTATTATATATTTATATGAAAGAAAGATTAACCGATAAACTTCTTTTATTTATTGCGCACGTGATTGACTTGAATATAAAGTTTAGGAATTGGCAGGAAGCTTTGTTACTCTTAGATAATCCTAAGTTAGGATATCACCGACGTTGGCTAGAAAAATATCTCGATAATAGAAATAAAAGACAGCAAATACAGATGGCATTACATAATTTAAGTCGGAGAGGCTATTTACAAAAAAAGGTTTTTGATAAAACAGAGGGCTACTTTTTAACTCTTAAAGGAAGACTCAAGGTATTTGATGCTCAAATACGTTTGAAAAAGAAGAAAAAATTATCTTCTGGTAACTGGATACTTGTTTTTTATGATGTACCCGAAACACTGCGGCGTACAAGAAATATTTTTCGGTCCAAGCTCATTAATTTAGGCTTTGAGCAAGTGCAAAAGAGCGTTTGGATGAGCCCATTTGATGTCAATAATGAGCTTTCTAAAATTATCAATGAGCTTGGTTTGGATAAATACGCAAAACCACTCATCATAAAAAAAATGATTTTATAGATTTGTCATATTTGACGATCGTCAAATATGACAAATCTTTAATGAGTTGAAATATTTTTTATTTTGTGTTATTTTAAATGCATTATGCTATTATGTTATATATCGTAGCCACACCCATAGGCAATTTATCGGATATTACTTTGCGTGCTTTAGAGATTTTGAAATCAGTGGATATTATTGCGTGCGAAGATACAAGGCACACGAAAATTCTTTTGGACCACTACAAGATTGAAAAGCCGACCATAAGTTATCACGAGCACTCAAAAGCGCAGAAGGTTGATTATTTAGTAAGTGAATTAAAAAAAGGAAAAAATATCGCGGTTGTATCAGATGCGGGCACTCCTGGAATTTCCGATCCCGGAAACAAGCTGGTTGAGGCGGCGGTGAAGGAGGGAATTCAAGTGATTCCAATACCCGGGGTAAGCGCAGTTATTTCGGCGCTTTCGGTCTCGGGCTTTCCTGCCGACTCATTTATTTTTCACGGCTTTATGCCTCATAAAAAGGGCAAGCAGACGTTAATGAAAAAGATGGAAGAGAGCGATATCACCTCTGTTTTTTACGAGTCAACCCACAGAATACTAAAAACACTTGAGATGATGAAAGAAATTATTGGCGATTCAAGAGAAATAGTTGTCGCGCGAGAGCTAACAAAAAAGTTTGAAACAACATATCGCGGAAGTATTTCTGACGTACTGGAAAAATTAGCACAAGATAAAACACTTGGCGAGTTTGTGGTTGTTGTAAGAGGAAAGTAAAAAGTAAAGAGTAATCAGTAATAAGGATATGGAGGAAAATAAAATCAAGAATTTTTGGGACTTGAAAGCATGGCAGGTCGGAAATAAGCTTTGTTTGGAAATTTATTTGATTACTAAGAATTTCCGGACGATGAAAGGTTTGGCATTATTTCACAATTACGGCGCGCCTCAGTATCCATTAGCTCTAATATAGCGGAAGGATTTAGTAGATATTATTATAAGGATAAAATTCGTTTCTATTATCAATCACGTGGTTCGGTCTCGGAAATTCAAAGTATCTTATTTTTATGTAAAGATTTACAATATATCAAAGAACAAGATTTTCAATCATTCATTTTACGATTTGAAGAAACAAAAAAACTAATTAACGGTTTAGTTAACTCTTTGTCAAAACAGATTGACTAGCAGATTCCTTATTACTTTTTACTCTTTACAGATTACTTGATAATGAAAAAGTTCTACATCACAACTTCCATCCCATACGTCAACGCCAATCCCCATATCGGCCATGCTTTGGAATTTGTCCAGTCGGATGTTTTGGCTCGGTATCATCGTGCGAAAAAGGAGGAGGTATTTTTTTTAACAGGAGCCGATGAGAATAGTTTGAAAAACGTGCAGGCCGCCGAAGCTTTAAATATTTCAACCAGCGAATTAGTTGATCGCAATACGAAAAAAATTATTGATTTGACAAAAGCTTTGAATATTTCTAATGACGAATTCATCCGCACCATTGAAGAGAGGCACTTTTTGGGCGCGCAAAAGCTCTGGAGTTTGTGCAAGAAAGAAGATATCTATAAAAAGAAATATAAAGGGCTTTACTGTGTGGGGTGCGAGCAATTTTATACCGAGAAGGAATTGGTTAACGACAAGTGTCCGGAACATAGCAAGCCGTTGGAGGAAGTTGAAGAAGAAAATTATTTTTTTAAACTTTCAAATTATCAAAAAAAACTTGAAAAAATAATTTCATCAGACGAATATAAGATTATTCCGGAAACCAGAAAGAATGAAGTTTTGAGCTTTATTACAATGGGGTTGGAAGACTTTAGCATATCTCGATCTAAGGAGCGTGCCAAGGGCTGGGGCGTGCCTGTACCGGGCGACCCAAGTCAGATTATGTATGTTTGGTTTGACGCGCTTGCCAATTATCTGACCGCATTAGATTACGGGGGAGATGAAAAAAAATATGATAAATATTGGCCCGTCGATCTTCATGTTATAGGGAAAGGGATTATTCGTTTTCATGCGATATATTGGCCCGCCATGCTTTTATCTGCTGGCATAAAACTTCCAAAAAAACTGTTTGTGCATGGTTATATCAATCTAGAAGGGCAAAAGATGTCAAAATCTTTGGGAAATGTTATTGATCCGAACGAACTTGCGAAAAAATACGGCACTGATCCTGTGCGCTACTACCTTTTGCGATATATCCATCCTGTGCAGGATAGTGATTTTAGTATACAGAAATTTGAAGACGCCTATACGGCGGATTTAGCGAACGGACTAGGAAATTTAGTGAGCAGGGTAACGGGATTGATTGAGCAAAACAATATAACAATAAAACAAAAAATCAATAAAACAAAAAATCAAGACCCCCACTTAGTCTCCCCCTCAAGAGGGGGAGAAGACAGAGGGGGTTATAGTAAAGAAATTGAGAAATATCTCAGTAATTTTCAGTTTGATAAGGCAATGAAGTTTATTTGGGAAAAAATCACAGAACTTGACCAGTATGTTTCTGTAAAAGAGCCATGGGCGCTTGCAAAACATGGAAAAACAAAAGAGCTCACAGAAGTTTTACAAAAATCTGCAAGCGGAATTTTTGAAGTTGCGAAATTGTTAGAAGTATTTTTACCCGAAACAGCCAAAAAGATCGAAGAAGTGTTTTTACAGAAACAAATTAAAAAAGGCGATCCGCTTTTTCCCAGAATAAATTAAAATTTTTATTCACTACCAACCACAAACTATTCACTAACAATATATGTTCCTCTCCATCCTTGATCTTATATTACTTGTTATCATGTGCCTTTTTGTAGCGTTTGGTTTTTTTGTAGGGCTTATAGAAGCCTTGGGCTCTATCGTCGGGCTTTTTTTGGGAGTGTGGCTAGGCGGGATATTTTATAAAGACGTCGGCGATGGAATCGCGAAATATGTTTTTAACCAGCAAAATCTCGCTTACGTTGTTTCCTTTGTTGTAATTTATGCCGTAGTGACAAAACTTGTAGGATTTCTTTTTTATATTATAAGCAAGGTATATAAGCTTTTCACGATAATTCCATTTTTAAAAACAATCAATAGAGTCGCTGGCGCGCTCTTGGGGCTTATTGAATCAGCCTTGATTTTGGGCGTGACTCTTATATTTTTAGCGCAGTTTCCTTTTTCTTCGTGGCTTACGAGAGAGCTTGGCCACTCGCAAATAGCGCTTTGGCTTATGGCCGTTGCGAAAGTGCTGACGCCACTGTTGCCGAAAATATTTGTATCTATTAATCCGATACAATAAATATCAAAGATACGAATCAAGAATTAAGAATAATGAATCATGGCTTGAGTATATAATTTTTTATTCATGATTCTTGATTCATAATTTTTATAATTATGCTTTTTGACTCCCATGCCCACCTTAACTTTGATGCATTTAAAGACGACTATAAAGATGTTATTGTAGATTGCGAAAAAAATAATATTTGGATGGTGAATATCGGCTCGCAGTACGAAACAAGCAAGCGCGGAGTTGAGATCGCGCGAGATTATAAACATGCGTTTTCCGCCGTGGGGCTTCATCCGACGCACGCGCATGAAAAAGAACACGCGTTTGACTACAAAAAATATTCTGATTTAGCGCAATCATCAAAAAAAGTTGTTGCAATAGGGGAGACGGGAATTGATTTTTACCATTCAATAGAGCATTTTGAAATACAAAAAGAAGTTTTTTTACAGCATATTCGTCTGGCGAAAGAGTTTGACTTAGCTTTAGTTATTCATGGAAGAAATTCCAAGGATGGCACGGTAAACTGCTATGAAGAAATTTTTAAAATAGTAAAAAAGGAAAAGGTGAAGCGAGCAGTTGTTCATTGTTTTATTGGCAATCAAGACGACGCTAAAAAATTTTTAGAGTTAGGATATTATATCGGTATTACGGGAATTATTACATTTTCCGCCAAAGGCGGATCCGCCTCCCATTCAGGGTCTGACCCTTCGGCCATGAGCTCAGGGCTGAGTGGGGATCCCTCAGGGTCCCGAACGACGGGCGGAAAAAATGCACTGTATCAGACTATGGTGCGCGATACTATTCCCCTTGAGCAGTTGCTTATAGAAACCGACTGCCCGTATCTCGCGCCGGAGCCATACCGCGGAAAACGAAATCAGCCCCAATATGTGGAATATGTCGCGCGAAAGATCGCGGAGATTAAGGGAAAAACCTTTGAAGAAGTTGCAGAAATTACATTTAAAAATTCAAAGATTTTTTTTCAATAATTGATTCATAGTTTTTGTTAAGATAAAAGTAGTCATATCTTATAAATATCGTCATTTTAAGCGATAGCTTAAAATGACGATATTTATTTGTATTTTTCCACTCTTAGTATTTTTACAAATTTGCTTATTTTTAAAATTTTTATTATCTCTTCTATCTCTTTTCGGATATTATATTGAGATACCCAGACACTTTTTTGCATTTGCTCAAAGCCTAGTGAATATAATTGCCTCCTGAATAATTCTCTTGTTCTTTTTGTTTTTTCTGGAATATCAAAAAATACCATAAGCCATTTTTTACCATGAAATTTTTGTTTTTTAGAATTTTTAATTTTTGTGGATAATAAAGAAAATTCTCCTTTAAGTGTCAATAAATATCCTTTTGAGTCTTTGAATACTTGTTCTTGTATGTAACCCCTTCGTTTTAAATTATTAAGTGCAGAATAGAATTTTTGTTTTTTTCTTCTATTTCTAAAAAATTTTTCTACCCACACCCTATGATACCTAAGTTTTGGATTATCCATTATGTATGCAAGCTCTTTCCAGTTCCTAAAATTTATATTAATATCGATAGCATCTGCTATTAACAAAAGAAGTCTTTCCGAAAATTTATAATCCATACATTTATTTTTTAAGTTATTTTATATAATATTATCATTATACCAAAAAATAATATCGTCGTATAATGCTATCGCTTAAAATGACGAGGTTTGCTTGGGTTTTTAAGTTTTTTAAATTTTAGATTGGTTTTTGAAATGTATCATTAAACTACCCCGCAGCAAGCTGACGGGGTATCAAAGTGGAATAATCTATTGATACACAGCAAGCTGTTGGGGAATTAGACCCGAAGAGATTAAAATAGAAAAACGTCTTTGAAGAGAATCAGGGGCGGTGTTTTGTTGAGATTTTTTTCAAATATAGAAAAAGAAAAGCCGCTCTTGAAAAAATCAAGGCGGCTTTTTTGTGCCGTAGGATCCTACAGCATCCGATCCACAACAAAGTTGTGGACCTCCAGCTCCTGGAGGTAGCGAGCGCAATGCTCGTCATCTTCGGGAACCGTTGTGCCGCAAGAGCACAATGTGGTTGTCACCATTTGGTGACGCCCTTGTAGCTTCTTGAAGCTTTCCTGGACGTCGGGGTCCAGATGCTTTGGGCTGGCAACGCCAGAGTTTAAAAGAACCGCCATAGTAACTCCTTCCTTAATAAAAGAGGGGGAAAAGGAAGAAAAACTATATTTAAAATATAACATATTTAATATTTTTTGTCAAGTTTTACAATATTTATAGGTGTGGATAAGATTTTATTTAAAAAAGAAAAATTTTTCAAAGTATGGTATAATTATAAAAACGAAAAATAAAAGTCAAATATCAAAATTATGCATAAAAATAAAAAAATAAAAGCTTTGAAATTGAGTAATTTTTATATTACATATTCTGTGAGGATTTTTTTAATACTTATTGTATTTTTTTCATATTTTGTAATTATGGAAAAATCAGCCCTTGCAAGCCATTTGCTTACCGGCGCTTCTTCCCTTATTGAATTTTTACCCTTTGTTGAAGATGCTGGAGTCGTTATTAGCGATAAATCAAATGATCCAAATTTCAGTGTAGCAACCGGCCCCCCACCTTTAAACATTTCAATGAGTGGAGCTTTTTGGTGCTCTACATGCACTCAATGGACCTTGCGCTGGGTTCCGGGGCTTGGCAATAATGGATTGCAAACTGCAAATGTCGGCCCAAGCTATCTGACAAGCATTGGTTCACTGGATACAAAAATATCATCTGCTATAAAAGCTTCAAATCAATTTAGCGTTGAGGTGTGGTTTAGCCCTGCAAATATAACTCAAAGCGCGCCAATTATTGCATTGGCAGGTACTCCACCTGAAAAAAATTTTTCAATTGAACAGCAAGGAGACGATATTGTTTTTATTATGAGAATAGATCCTAGCGCGGGTTCCGGCACGGCTGGCCAAGAGATTTATAGATATGCAGATACGCTTACTGCCGGAGTTATTTATAAAGTTGGATTTTCATACGACTTAGCAATCAATAGATTTGATGTTGAAATCATCAGTGTCTCGCCCTATACTAGCTTTGGTAGCAGTGGAAGTGCTGGTCCAGCAGGAGCTTCTGTTTCAAATTGGATGACTGAAACTACGGCAGTTAAGCCCGCTCTAAGGTTTGCAAGCTATCAAGGAGAGGGATCTAGCTCCGCAAATTTTTTTAAAGGAACCATCTATCAAGCCGCTTTTTATGATAAATATACTAATATAGCCGAGTTTGGTGGATACCAGTCAACGGATCACGATAACGATGGGGTTGTCGCGACTGTGTACGGAGGCACGGATTGTGAAGATAGCAACCAATATATAGAGCCAGGCAACGCTGAACAATGTGACGGGCTTGACAATAATTGCTCTGATCCAGATCACAGCGATGGTATTGATCTCGCGCAAATTGATGAAACATGGAAAGATGGCGGGTTTGATGACTTGGGCAGGGTTTGCACGGCAGGGTTTGGCACATGCGCTTTAAGCGGCACCTATGTATGCAATGCGGCCCTAACAGCTACTGAATGTAGCCAATCATTTGGAGATCCAATTGGCACAGGATGTAATGACAGCTTAGACTGTACAACACCTGATGCCTGCAAAGACAATGGCTCTGGCAAGTCTACATGCGATGGCACGGCAAAGGTTGTTGGGACTGAATGCAGCGATATAGATGTTAATGGATGCACGTATGATACATGCAATGCCGATAAGACATGCACTAATAAAGCCAGTGTTCCGCCTAATTGCGTTGACACCTACTCGTGCACCGATAACAATTGTACCTCTACGAGCGCAACAACGCATACGTGCTCAAACCCTATATCAGCAACCAAGTGTTTGATTGGCGGAACGTGCTATAATAGCGGCGAAACGCAGTTGGGCAATACTTGCAGTTCGTGCAATCCTGCTACTCCAAGTGTTTGGACGTCAAGCGTAAACGGCACAGTGTGTGCGCTTGATGGCAATGGGTGTACCTATGATACTTGTAGTAGTGGCGCTTGTACAGGCGGAGGAAATCCCCCTGGTTTTAATGATGGTTTGGCATGTACCACTGATACATGCACAGATTTGCCTCCACCAGATAATATGGGATACATTTTAACACATACTACACAGGCGCTAAAATGTTTAATTACTGTTAGCGGAACGCCAACATGTTTTAATGAAGGCGATGATGATCCTTCAAATATATGCAAAGAATGCATTTCTGCGACAAGCAATAGTTCGTACTCAAACAAAACCCCCGGCTCTTCATGCGCTGATACTTTGTTTTGCAATGGCGCTGAAACATGCAGCGCTGGCGCCTGTTTATCCTCAAGCAATCCTTGCCCAGGTCCTGATGGTGATAGTGACTGTTCGGAAACGTGTAATGAAGCCGCTGACGCATGTACGTCTAATGATACCACCGGCTCCGTCTGCAACGATGGTCTCTATTGCACGCTCACCGATACGTGTAATGCTTCCGGCGTATGTGGTAGCACAGGAAATCCTTGCCCAGGTCCTGATGGTGATAGTGACTGTTCGGAAACGTGTAATGAAGCCGCTGACGCATGTACGTCTAATGATACCACCGGCTCCGTCTGCAACGATGGTCTCTATTGCACGCTCACCGATACGTGTAATGCTTCCGGCGTATGTGGTAGCACAGGAAATCCTTGCCCGGGTCCAACGGGCGACGGTGATAGTGATTGTTCAGAAGTATGCGTTGAAGCCACAGACAGCTGTACAGGAAATGACAATAATGGAGCCGTATGCAATGACGGAAATAGCTGTACCACGCCAGATACCTGCAGTGCAGGGACTTGTGGCGGTCCAGGCCTAAGTTGTGATGATGGCAATGTTTGCACGGCTGATTCATGCGATGCGGGCGGTGGATGTGTACATACACCCCTTTCGGGAACTTCATGCGATGATACATTATATTGCAACGGAGCAGACACCTGCAATGCTGGCGCATGCACAACACATGCCGGAAATCCATGTTCTGGTCCTGATGGAGACGCAAACTGCAAAGAGTCATGCAGTGAAGCAGCTGAAAATTGCACGTTAAATGATCCGGATGTTTCCGCGTGCAATGACGGAAAATCCTGCACAAATACAGACCAATGCGCTGGCGGTGTTTGCGGAGGAATAGCAAATGACGCGCTCTGCAATGACTCAAAAGAGTGCACGGATGAAGTGTGCAATCCCGCGAGCGCTTCTGCAAATGCGGCAACTGGATGTGTTATTACGACTGATATAAGCAATACATGCTCAGACGGGAGTCTTTGTACAACAAGCGATGCATGCAGAGCAGATGCCACATGCCAAGGAACTGCAAAAGTCTGCACTGATGGCTTGTCTTGTACCGATGAAGCGTGCATTCCCGCGACTGGAGTTTGTTCTGCTTCTGCTCTTAAGGCAGATTATTGCAAGATTAGCAATCAGTGTGTGAGCCAGGGGACTGTTAGGGGGACAGCGGCTGTAAATAAAGATTATCCTTGCCAAGAATGCAATACTGTTGTTAGAACAGACGACTGGTCTCCAAGAGCAAATACGGTGGTATGCAATGATTTAGATTCCTGTACGCAAAACGACAAGTGCGATGGCGCAAAAGTCTGTAAGGGTATTCCAATATCCGTAGAAACAAATTGTACTGATGGCGCAGATAATGATTGTGATGGCAATACTGACGCCGATGATCCAGACTGCGTGCCCAAAAAGCCGCCTGTTGTAAGGGTGAGCACTCCTTTTAATACAAAAACGGGAAAAGTAATATTTGCTTTTAGAAAACAAGTAGTGCAGCTTGACGCCACTAAAAGCTATGATCCGGACGGCGGACCCCCATTAACATTCCTTTGGACAGTAGTGAGTACAGTTCCTGCAGGAATACCTAATACACTATCTAATTCTAGCTTGGTAAATCCAACATTTATTGTGCCGAATACTGATGCGATAATAAATTTAAAGGTTACTGGCACGGATAATGAAAATATTGCAGGATCCGATTTGGTCACTATTGTTGTAAGCGAAGATTGTCGATCAAAAACACGTCAATAAAAATGGATTACATCGTTTTTGCGTCTTTTGGCCTCAAGAAATAAATTAAAGAGCAGATATTCTTCTGCTTTTTTTCTGTAAATAATTTCATTCATTTTGTCTTAAAAATTTGATATATGTTGCTTAAAATAATAAGAATATATTTTAGGTTGAAATAATATTGACAAAATATAATAAAACATGATATGATAGCATGGTGCATTTTGGAAGATTATTATGTAAGAATTTAAACATTCGTTCTTTTACAAGGAGTTTTTTATGGAAGTCAATGAAATAGCAGGGGAAGTTGTCGAAACTACAATGATGGATAGTGTTGTCAAAGATTTAAACATAGAGCCGCATATTATTGCGCCGCCTGAGCCACTATTGGCATCGTCATTTCGCGAGACAATACCCGAGTCTCAATGGGTTTTTTTTAGGCGAAAAAAAGCAATAGAATCTACATCCGACGAAAGAACAGTTAAAATTGGAAATCAAGGGTTTCGTGTTATGGAAAGTGATTATATAGGATCAGTGGGTGATCTATGGAAACCATGTTTTCCAGGGTCGTATCCCGTTGAGCAAGAATTGCTAAGACTAGAAGGCATGAATCCTCATGGGCCGTGGTATCTGCCCGTGTATCTTAATGAAACGCCAAAAACATTTCGCGCAAACTATATTGATGATGAAAAACTTTCACGCTTTATCGGCAAATTTGTTGATACGGATAGGGTTAGGGCGATTGAAAGTGACCTTCGGTCATTAAGAAGAATAGTCTGGCAGATTCATGATGCGCAAAAGCCTCAAAGAATGCTTATTTTCGTAGATTTTCAAAATTTATATAAAAGCATTCAAGAAAACAGGGCAGAGGCGAGTCTTGAGACCATAGTTGATCTTGTCTGCCAACACAATGCCCCTATTCGCAGACAGGAAACATTTCAAGATGAAAGCTTGGTTTATATTTTTGATTTTTTTAATCATGCTTTCATTGATCTGTATACATCTTGGCAGAACAAGGGATATAATTTTGTGCGAGTGCAGTCGAAATCCAGAAGCTTTAACCCTACAGACGACGTCATAATCGAACGGGCGCGAAAAGAGCTTCATCGCCTTAAAAATCATATTGATGTATTCTGCGTTATATCAGGCGATAGGATCTTCCATCAAGTTATAACCGAGGCGCGTATCCTTGGCAAAAAAACCATGGTAGCGGCCTTTTCTAGCGCCATGTCTCGAGACCTCTATGTTGCCACGCATATGTATTGCGATCTTGATTTTTGGCTTGTGAGAGAACCGCGAGAGACAAGGCTTTCTACCCATAATCTTGTCACGGGCGAAAGCGCATAAAAAATTTCTAAAAATATGTTGAAGCCCCAAATTAATTTTGGGGCTTTTTTTGTAATCTTATGCCTTTATGATACAATAGTTATACTTTTAAATTTCTAATTCCTAATTTCCAATTTCCAAAATTATTTAAAATTTTTTATTACATCCCAATGCAATTGTTGAAAAATTTAAATCCACAACAGCTTGAGGCCGCGACGTTTAAAGAAGGCCCGCTTTTGATTGTAGCGGGGGCAGGCACTGGAAAAACAACAGTGATTACGCAGAGAATATCTCATCTTATAGATTCCAAGCGCGCGAAAAGCGATGAAATTTTGGCTTTGACGTTTACGGACAAGGCGTCGCAGGAAATGCGCCAGAGGCTTGATGAGCTTCTTCCGTACGGCTATGTTGATATGTGGGCGCACACCTTTCATTCATTTTCCCAGAGGATTTTGGAGTCATATGGCATTGATATAGGGCTTTCCAACGCTTTTAAGCTTTTGAACCAAACGGAGCAGTGGATACTTTTGTATAATAATATTTCAAGGTTGAAGCTCGATTATTATAGGCCATTGGGCAATCCCACAAAATTCCTTCACGCGCTTTTGAAGCATTTTTCACGGCTGAAAGACGAGGCTATTACTCCGCGAGAATATCTTGAATACGCGGAGGGTTTGCGTTTGAACTCGGACTCGGCGCATTTTTTTTCGCGGATTCTCTCGGAAGATGAGCGAGATAAGCTTACCGAGAAGGAAATTCGCGAGATTGGGGCGCAGGAAATAAAAAAAATCCAAGAAGTTGCGGACGCGTATCACTCATACCAAGAGCTTTTATTGGAGAATAACTCCCTTGATTTTGGAGATTTGATAAATTATTGTTTCAAGCTTTTTCGCGAAAGACCGAAAATTTTGGCGAAGTTTAGGAGCCAATTCAAATATATCTTGGTTGACGAATTTCAAGACACAAACTGGGCGCAGTATGAGCTCATCAAGCTCTTGTCCATGCCAAAAAATAATCTTACGGTATGCGGTGATGATGACCAATCAATCTATAAATTCAGAGGAGCCTCGGTGAGCAATATTTTGCAGTTTAAAAAAGATTTTCCCAATGCCCAACAAGCCTACCTGATAAAAAATTACCGCTCGTGCCAAAATATTTTAGATATTTCTTATAATTTTATACAGCACAATAATCCCAACCGCCTTGAGGTGACGCTGAACAACGAGAAAAATTTTTCCAAAAAGCTTATCGCGCAAAATACTGCAAGCGCAATAATTGAATATCTTGAACTCGCGACTCACGAGGACGAGATGAAAGCGGTCATATCAAAGATCCTTGAGCTCAAAACAAACAATGCCGATGTTTCGTGGTCTGATTTCGCGATACTTGTTCGTGCCAATTCCCACGCTGATATTTTTAACTACGGATTGTCTCAAAATAATATTCCATACCAGTATGTCGCGTCAAGAGGCTTATATAACAAGCCGATTATTTTGGATATGCTCTCGTATCTCAAGCTCTTGGACAATTATCACGAAAGCCCAGCGCTTTTTAGGATTGTGAGCCTTCCGATATTTCAGTTTACCCAAAGAGAGCTTATTAATTTTAATTATTGGGCAAAGAGAAAGGGGAGATCACTCTATCAAATACTCTCGCGCGCACAGACGCTTGAGGGAATAAACGAGGAAACAATAAAAAAAGCGCAGAGGGTGACGAGCCTTATAGAGAAGCATACGAAGATGATCGGCGAAAAATCGGTGAAAGAGCTTCTTCTCCTTTTTTTGGAAGAATCCGGCTATTTAAAAGAAATTACTCGCGTTGAATCACAAAACGCGCAGCTCGCACTAAGCTACCTCAATCAGTTTTATAGAAAAATATCGGAGTACGAAGCAAAGACGCATGATCCAGGCGTTAAAAATTTTTTACATATCATGGAATTGGAGATAGAAGCGGGCGAGGAAGGCTCGCTTGACACGGAGCCGGAAGTAGAGGGGCCGGATTCGGTGAAGGTTATGACCATACACGCGGCAAAAGGGCTGGAATTCAAATACGTTTTTATCACGAATCTTGTTGACAGGCGTTTTCCCACAACCGAGAGAAAAGAGCCCATAGAGATTCCAAACGCGCTAGTAAAGGAAATTATTCCAACCGGCGATATCCACCTTCAAGAAGAAAGAAGGCTTATGTATGTGGCGTGCACGCGCGCAAAGATTGGGCTCTATTTTACGGGCGCGAAAAGTTATGGCGGCACGCAGAAGAAAAAGCCAAGCGTTTTTATAAAAGAGATGTTGCTTTCTCCGTCAGCGATTGTACCATTTGTATCCGAGGCAAAAGCT
>CAYJWS010000019.1:0-18953 GCA_964373925.1 uncultured Gammaproteobacteria bacterium | reverse complement strand
GAGGCTACAAAAATCATGTTTGATTTTATGGAAATAGGTAAAGTAAAACAAGTTTGAGGGATTTGAAAAATAGTTTCACACTAAGTGAAATTGAGAATAATCAAAATAACAATAGATGTTGGCACAAAGCCAGCATCTTTTTTTTATATTTACATAGATATAATATAATATCAATACAATGAAACGATCGTTTCATTGTATTGATATTAGGAGTTAATGCTCTGGGCATAAGCCCAATATTTTCAGTACCTTGAATTACGAAATGCCTTTACTACCTTGTCATCCTGAGGCTTTAGATTGCCTTCGTCCCGAGCTCCCGTTCAGGGCCTAAGTCTTTCTTTCGACCCCGAGCTTGTCTCCATCCCGAGCATTTCGTCCTGAGCTCAATGTCGAAGGATCGACATCGAGGGACAAGACCGAGGGGCAGGGCCGAAGGCAGGCCGAGGGGAGCTTGGCGACTCGAGTGAGCCTCGCAGAATCTCCGAAGTCAAGTTTTTGAGATGACGGAAATGTGAGTTTCGTAATTTAAAGTAAGATAAGAAAAGAGTCAGCGAGAATGTGCTGACTCTTTGATTGCTATTCTTTTACCTCGGTGGGCTCTCGGTCAAGCATTGTTCCGCCCCATTCGGGATTAAAAGCTCTTTCACGTGTCTTTGCTATTTCTTGAGCTTCTTCGAGCGTTGCCGCGTAGAACCTTTCTTTGGCGGGAAGAAATACCCAGTCTTCAGGGTACTGAGTAGTATCTTTTTCGCCCCTAAGAGAGCGCAGGGCAATTTCATAGAGTTTTAGTTCTTCAACCTTTGTAACATAAAATCCGTGTGCGATGCCAATGTTTTCTTGTAACTTTGATTCTGCCAGTGATTTTGCCTCATCTGGGGTATTGGCGCGAAATATGAGGCACTTCATAGGTGTTGTTTCGAGCGGGAATACCTTAGCATCAGAGATGAAAAAATTGCACAGAATTCTGAAAAATTTCATAGAACCTCCATAACAGGGACACGGTGATGAACAAGATGCACGTTTCAAAGATCCGATTCTATTATAAGATACATTTTTTCATCTGTCAATACGTTTTATTATCCATCTCTTCGGTGACCCATTGGCATCTTGGGTTAAAAGATAATTCATTATCTTGTTAAAGAAAACCATTGTGGTAAAGAGAAGATATATCACACCTTTTCCAAATTTGATATTTTGGATTAATTTTATAAGGCAGGAAAATTTTTTGAAACCCTGCCTTTTTTATGAAGCATATTACGTATTTGCACGTTTGAATAATATAAAAAAATATGATATTTTATATATATGAAGTTATTTTTGTATAACACGCTGACACGCCAAAAAGAAGATTTCCAGCCATCTGACACAAAGATGGTTCGTTTATATACCTGCGGGCCTACTGTGTATGATTACGTTCATATTGGCAATTTGCGCGCGTATGTGTTTACCGATATTTTAAGAAGAACGCTTGAGTATAGCGGGTATAAGGTTAAGCATATTGAAAATATTACCGATGTCGGCCATCTTGTTTCTGACGCGGATTCTGGCGAAGACAAGATGATGAAGGCGCTCTCGCGCGAAGGGCTTTCGCTGACGCTCGCGAGCCTCAAAATTCTTTCAAAAAAATACACGCAAGCGTTTAAGAAAGATATGAAAGGTTTGAATATTCTTCCTCCGCGCAAGTGGACGAGGGCCACCTTGTATATTAAAGAAATGATACAATGCATTGAAGAGATTTTTAAAAACGGCTACGCATATGAAAATAGCCTTGCGGTGTATTTTGACACATCAAAATATAAAGATTACACGAAACTCTCGAGGCAGACGCTTGATGAAAAAGTTGTCGGCGCGCGCGAAGAAGTTGAGATTGACTTGGGGAAGAAACACCCTGCGGATTTTGTCTTGTGGTTTAAACTTTCGGGAAAAAATAAAAATCATATCATGCACTGGCCGTCGCCGTGGGGCGATGGATTTCCCGGCTGGCATATTGAATGCTCTGCCATGTCCATACAAGAGCTTGGCAGTTCCATTGACATACATTGCGGAGGAGTAGACCATATTAGCGTGCATCACACAAACGAGCGCGCGCAAAATTTTGCGGTGTATGGAAAAGAAGTCGTGCGGTTTTGGATGCACAATGAATTTTTGGATTTTGGAAAAGAAAAGATGTCAAAATCTTCAGGAGCATTTATTCGGCTTGAAGATGTTAAGAGTAGGGGATTTGATCCGCTGTCGTTTCGCTATCTCTGCCTCAACACGCATTACCGGCAAAAGCTCCAATTTTCTTGGGAAGGACTTGAGGCGGCGCAAAGCGCCCTTCATAATCTTCGCGAAATGGTGGCAAACTACGATAATCCGAAGATAGGATGCGCTGGATACGAAGAGAGATTCTTAGGGGCGATACAAGACGATCTTAATATTCCAAAATCACTGGGAATACTCTGGGAACTCATAAAGGATCTGGAGATGCCAAGTGGAGCAAAAAAGCAAACTATTCTCAAGTTTGATGAAGTTTTGGGGCTTGGTTTGAAGAAAGTAAAAAAAATAAAAGTTCCTAAAGAAGTTTTCAAGCTAGCGGATATGAGGCAGCAAGCCCGCCAAGAAAAAAAATGGGAAGAATCAGATGCCCTTCGAAGGCAGATACAAGAACTTGGCTTTGAAGTGGAGGACACCGCGTCCGGTCCAAAAATTCGAAAAAAATAAATGAATACAATGAAAATTTGCGATATCACATTTTTGTATTTTCCGCGGGGCGGGGGAATAAAAACATACATAGACGCAAAAAGAGCTGAATATAAGAAGATGAATATTCAGCATTGTATTATCGCGCCCGAAACGCAAGCGTCAAGCGCTATTCGAAAAGAAACAGAAGGTTCACTGTCCATTTACTATGTTCCCTCTATTAGGCTTTCAGTGAATGGCGTACTATATCATATTTTCAAGCATTTTCGATATTTGCAAGAGATACTCTTGGAGGAAAAGCCGGATATTATTGAGATTGGAGACAAGTTCACGACATTATTTTTTTATTCAAAAATTCTTACATTAAAAAAAATACTGTCCGCGAAAATTTTTGTTTTCAGCCATGAAAGGGCGGATAATTTTATCCATATTGCGTATGGGCTGTACAAAGGACATAGTTTTATCAATGCGGTTAAATCGTACTTTTTTATTTCATTTGAAAAGATTCTCATGGAAAAATTTACTGGAGTTGCGGATGAAATTATTTGCAATTCCGAGTTTACTGCCCAAGAAATAATGCCCTATACGACAAAGCCCATCCATATACTCGCGCTTGGAATAGAAAAAGAGGATTTTGAAAATAACGCGTATTTTGACCAGGCGCTTCGAGACAAGTTAAGCTTTTCAGGAGAGAAAAAAATTATCATACATGTCGGAAGGCTTGATAAAGACAAAAAAATAGAGTTGCTTATTGATTTTGCCAAAAAACTTGATCCAAAAAAATATATTCTCATAGTTGTAGGCGGAGGCTCGGAGGAAAATGAGCTTAAAAAAATCCCATGCGTCTTTTTAACTGGATACATAAAGCGCGAAGAGGTGAGAAAATATCTTTCTATAGCCGACTTAGGAATACTCGTAAATAATATTGAGCCTTTCGGCCTTGTGGCGCTTGAGATGATGGCGTCTTCTCTCCCTATTTTGGGACCGAACCAAGGAGGGCTTTCCGGCATTCTAAAAGAAAGTTTTGCATGGAAGCTTTCCTATAGCCTTTCTTCGTATCTTGGGGCTTTGCAGGAATGGGAAAAAAGAAACGATAAAGAGATTATAAAAAGAAACGCCCGAGAAGAATTTCTCGCCCGCTATACGAGCAAGTCCATGGTAGAGAATTTATTAAAAATTTATTCCCCTCCGCTAAACACTCCCGATAGCTATCGGGAGATGAAAATATGAGGGAATCCACCGAATCCGCCAGCTGGCGGAGAAGGGAGATAAAGAGCTTCGGGGAATGAAAGATCTTATATTCTCCGAATGCTTTCAGAGAATTAAAAATGTATTTCATGCAGGATAAAATGAAAAAAGTTTTACTATTATGCGGAGGAGGCGGCATGGGGCATATTAAGGCGGCGTATGCGATAGAAGAAGCTCTGCGAAAATTTGGGAGCGAAATTGACGTGAGAAATATCAATGTTTTGGACTTTGGATCCTTGGGTTTTAAGAAATTTTTTGAAGAAAGCTATAATTTTTTAAGCACAAAAGTGCCTGACGTGTGGCGCATGATGTATGAGTATTTTGACGTAAAGGCGCGCCAGTCAAAAATACCCATCATTATTTCAAAATTATCCGTTGAATCAAAGCTCATAGGCTTTATAAAAGAATTCAAGCCTGATTTTATTATTTCTACGCATCCTTTTCCAATACAGCTTCTTACATACGCTAAGCATAGAGACATTATAAATATTCCCTCGGCAAACGTCATTACCGATTACGGATGCCACAGGCTGTGGGTGAATGACGACGTAAATTATTATTTCGCGGCAACCGATAGCGTAAAAGATATTATCAAGGCTTTCGGAGTATCCGAAGATACAATAATGGTAAGCGGAATTCCCATTGAAGAAAAATTCCAAAAGCTCTTGTCGCGCGAAGCAGCATCAAAGAAAATCGGATTTGAAAAATCCGCCATGACCGTTCTTATTGTCGGCGGAAGGCTTACTTTTTCCGATTTGAAAAAAACAGTAAACGGCCTTGTTGACGGCAACGCGGCGCTTTACTGCATCATTGTCTGCGGAAGAGATAAAAAGCTTCAGACAATGCTCGTAAATGCCAAATTTATAGACCCGTCAAGAGTTTTAGCGTTTGGTTTTGTTGAAAAAATACAAGATCTTATGGCGGCATCGGATGTTATTATTTCAAAGGCTGGCGGGTTGACTGTTTCAGAATGCCTTGCCTGCGCCCTGCCGATGATTATTTATAAAATTATTCCCGGACAGGAGGAGGATAACGCGGATTTTTTGGAGCGAGCTGGGGCGGGGGTGCGTCTGGATTCAACTGAAAAAATCATAAGTTGGCTTAATGACGCGGGCAAAAATAAAAAAAAGCTCAGTGAAATGAGCCATATATGCGCAACTCTCGGAAAGCCGTATGCCGCCCGATCTATTGCGGAATGTATCCGCCAAAAGCTTGCGTAACTTAAAACCATCGCTTTCTTTTGAAAATTATTGCCATGGAAAGCAGGATAATTCCCATAAGCATTATCACTATCCAAAATCCATAAGGAGAGTGGATAAAGGGCATGCCTGGAGGATTTATGGAAAATATTGTTGCAAATAGTGTAAGGGGAAAGGTAAAAACAGAGATTATCGTAAGTGTTTTCATGATATTGGAGAGTTTAAAAGATATCTGTGATTCATTGGAATCTTGCAGCGCTTCAATGCGCTCTTTTAAGTTTTCCAGAGTGTCCCAAATTTCCTTTGAGTAATCTACAAGAATTTCAAAATAATTGTCTTGCGGTTTCATGACAAAGAGCGGGCTTTCCTTGAAATAGCCGGAGATTTTTTTAGTGATATTTTTGTGCACCTGCATTATCTTTCTAAAATCAGTAATATTCCTTCGTATAAGAAGAATTTCGGAAATAAGCCCGCTTTCTTTTCCGGAAAATATTTTATTGTCAATGGCATCGCAGTCTTCAATAAGATGGTCAATCATGGGAAAGCAGTACATGAAAAGCCGGTTGAGTATTTCATACATAAGCTTCTCGGGAGATCCTTGGTTAAATTTTTTCCTAATATCGCTTGCAACCTCAAAAAGCTTTCTAAGTTCATGGAGCGTTGGGAATTCCTGGTTGTGAACAGTAACCAGAATATTTTTTGATATAAAGAATTTAATCTGTCCGGATGCTATTTGTCTGTTTGACCGGTTGTATATTGGAAAATGCAGGATAAGGAAAGCGTAATCGCTGTAGATGTCAACTTTTGACCGTTTGGAAAAATGCAAGCATTCCTTAATGTCAAGTATGTGAAAGTTATAGTTTTCCTGAAGCTCCTCCATATCATAACGCGTGGGATCGATAATATCAATCCAATCAAAGTTTTGAAAATGTATTCTTTTTATTTTTGTCATTTTTTATCCAGCTTTAACTTTTATTTATTTTCATTTATAATTATACCATAAGTAATATTTTAAATACAGAAAATGCTAGAGATATTAAAAAATTTCTTGTTTTTGCTTATTGCGCTTGGCATAATTTTTTTATTGGTCGGGACAATGGCGTACGCGGGAATTTTGGCTGCTCCATGGGTACCATTAAGGAAAAAAGACGTTATTCGGGCGCTTGCTTTGGCACATCTTAATAGGGGCGAGGTTTTATACGACCTTGGATCTGGCGATGGGAGGATAATCATTGCCGCAGGAAGGGATTATGGGGTCAGCGCCACAGGATATGAGATAGCTTTCTTGCCATATATATACTCGTATGTTAAAATTATTCTCGTAGGGCTGCGAGGCAAGGTTCGGGTGAAATGTAAGAATTTTTTTAAAGAAAACTTGTCAGACGCAGATGTTATTGTAAGCTTTCTGCTTCCAAAGGCCATGATCAAGCTGAAAGAAAAATATACGAGCGAACTTAGGCCGGGGACAAGGATAATATCTTGCGCGTGGCTCATTCCAGGTTGGACACCCGATAGAATAGATAGGCCAAGCAATAATGATATAAAAATATATCTCTACACCATAAAAGATAACTCTGTACAAAAATAAACCATTATTGTATAATAAAAGATATGCACAACATGGTATTTTAGTTGAGAAATACAAAGATATAAAGAATGCCAAAAAACAAAAAATAGAAGTATGAAGGAAAAAAATAAAAAAACAAGCGATCCCATAAAAGATCTCTTAAATGACATAGAGCTTAATAATGACGCTCTTAAGGAGGCGGTTGAAAAGAGCGAAACCGGCAAAGATGGCAAGGAGCATGTTGATATTTTGAGGAACGTTTTAGAGGAGACGCAAAACAATATCCGTCGCGCTCTTGAAGTTCTCTATTCAAAAAATGTTGATATCTCATCGCTCAAAACTCGCATCTCAAAAGCTACAAATATCCCGGCATCTGATGACGCGGACAGGATAATCGAGGGAGTGTTTAATGGAGAATTTATGGTTGGATCGGATGGAAAAGAATATAGCATTCCTCCTAACTATGCCTCAAAATCCAAGCTCGTAGAGGGCGATATACTGAAGCTTACTATTACAAAAAACGGTTCATTTATCTATAAGCAAATAGGTCCCATTGACCGTGATAAGTTAAAATCGGTGTTATTACAAGATGAAATAACAGGCGATTGGTACGCGGTTTCAGACTCACGGCGATGGAAGCTCCTTACTGCATCGGTAACATATTTTCGCGGCCAAGCTGGCGATGAAGTAGTTATTCTTATTCCGAAAAATTCAAAGAGCCTTTGGGCAGCAGTTGAAAATATTATAAAGCGTTGAATCGAAACGGATAGATTCGAGCGCATTATTGAAAATTGAATGTGTCTTGATTTTCCCAATAATAAAACCCCCATTCTTGTTTAAGAATGGGGGTATTGTGTGTGGTTGGGCGCAAACTCTAAAACCTTGAGCCTGATATATGGGCGAGGTCAAGATAGTAGTTGGGTTTGACCGTCATGGCCTCCGACGTGGAGTCGGCATGGCCTATAATCATGGTTTCAAATCCCAGCTGGCCCAAGTCTCGCAGAAGAGGAACAAAGTGATGGTCTCCCGTAACAAGCACTACGAGGCTTCCCGGCTCAAGTTTGAATTTCTCGATTGCCTCATAGGTCGCCTTATAGATTACCTGGTCGGTGGGGTTGGTCGCAATCTCCATGGTGCCAATACCGCTTGGATTCGGAACTGTTCGCATTTTTTCCGGTACGGCGTAAAATTCAAAACTCTGCATAGTTTTCCATTTTCTATGGTGCACATAGTCAAAATCAACGATTATTGACCTTACAATTCTCCGCGGATTTTGCGTCATGTAGCGCGAGGCGCGATCAACGACCGTTGAAGGGTGGATCTCCAATCCGAATTTTCTTCGGCTTGCGTCAAAATTTTGGAAATCAAAGACTACAAGCATATCCTGAACCTGGATAATATCTTTCGCTCGTACCATAAATGACTGGAATTGCGCGTATTGAGACTCAAGAAAGCCCAACCTCTCTTCGTACCTTTTAAGCATGCTTGTGGAAACAAGCCGTTCTTTGCGGTATCGGACATGGTCAAAGCTATACGCAAGCCAAGCAGTGGATCTTGGCTCAAGAAAGCAGGGGATATCAACCGGAAACTCGCCGGTGCGTTTATACTCAAGCTCAACAATACTGTCAACTATTCTGCTTGAGGGCAAGACGGTCTTTTGTTTTGCAAATGAGCTTATGAGCCCAAAGTATTTTCGGTATGTTTTTTTCGGAACAAGGTTCTCATCAATTTCTTCGGTTCTTGGTATGATAGCTTCGGCTTTTTCATTGTCCGCTAAGGGTTTATCTGGATAAAAACTTATCCAAACTGACTCATTGGGATCGTACCAATCGTCACTTTCATCAATTTTTGCCTCAATAGGGAGAGCAAGGGTTTTTTCATTGATTGTGACTTTTGGCTCTTCAGATTTTATTGCGACTGCAATGTGCGGTGGAGTATCTATTGCTTGAGGCTCTTTGGGCACGGCTTCTGCTACTAATTCATTACATTTTTCTGATTCTTTTTTAAGGCGCACCTTTCGAAATGTCTGATAGAGAGAAGAGAGTGTTGTCGTGATTCCCTCTTTTTGCGCAAGCTCGAGCAGGCGCTTCATTTCTTTTCCAACTTCATCTGGTGAAAAATTCGCGTTTTGTGTGATGAAATTTGTAATCACACCCTTTCCAGCTATCTTCCTCTTTCTGGGCGTGACTTCGTCCGCCTTATTATCCACTTGTTGGGCTTGAGTTGAGTCATTGGTTTTCAAAGAATCTGTTGGGATATGGGATTCTCCGTTCAATGCCTCATTTTTGGCAACCTTGAGGAGATAATCTCCAATTCTTCCGAGTTCGTTTGGAAATTTAGACAATGGAACAGAGTCAGGTCTTATATTGTCAATTCTTATAGCCAAAACCCGAGGAGTAGAGCCATGCATGATTATATGCCCTACACCATCAGGAATTTTCATTGTTTGTCGCCGAGAACAATTGTCAACAAACCAAAAGATAAAACGCGGGCTCTTGAGGACTTCCAAGGGATATTCTTTTTGATATCCCCCTATTATCAAGATTTTTTTCTTGACATTAAGAATATCGTGATGCATTTGAACGAACGCAGGCGCTATACTCAATTGCGAATCTCCTTGTGTTAAAACGTTGTATTTTAAGGAACAAATAGAAGTATGATGATTATACTATAAATTTTATTTTTAGTCAAGAAATTGTGGAAATAATTTTATTTTTTTATTACAAAAGTCTGAAATAAGCGGTTTATGAAAAGAAGCACATCTATTTGATGTGCTTCGATAAAACTAGTTGAGTTTTTCTTTGTTCAACTCTCCAGAAACGGATTTTTTTAATTCATCAATAAATGACATGAAATTTTCTGCTTCATTCTCTTGGTCTGTCCAAACTACCTTCCATCCTTTTCGAATGCCAATAGATGCCCGATCAAATAACTGAGGAAATTCTTGTCTTAGCGAATACCAAAAAAGTTCTCCAAGAAATTTTTCTTTGATACAAAGCCGCGAAGATTTATTTTGCATCTGCTCAAATTCCGCTGGTGGCGGAGGAGGGGGCAACTGCTTTATTGCTTGAGCAACTAGCAATAGCATTTGAGAAGCAATCTCGCGGTTTTCTTGGCTCACTTTTTCTCTTAGGATATAAATTTTTTTGGTTTCGTCTGAACACTTTCCAACAATACGATCGCAGTGCGTGACTTTCGCGTCAGGCTCGGTTGATTCGTCAATGAGTACAGCATCAATTTCGCGAAATAATTCCCTTAAAACAGATTTCATGAAAAACTCCTAAAAAGTATTGCACATGTAAAGAACAAAAAGAACAGGAATTATTATATCAAATATGTATATTTTGTCAACACGGTAAAGCCAAGGCAATTTTTTATTTTGCGACACTAATTCGCGATTCTTACTTATTTGCTAATACATAATTTTTTCAATATAATAAATACACTCAGATAATATACATTAGAAACTAGATATTAGAAATTAAAAATTAATTTAAGTATGTCTTTGGCGCTGTATAGAAAATACCGCCCGCAAACATTCAAAGAAGTTTCCGGGCAGACACACATAAAAACAACGCTTCAAAACGAGCTTGAAATGGATCGCGTGAGCCACGCGTATCTTTTTTCTGGCCCTCGCGGAACAGGCAAGACAACCATGGCGCGGCTTTTGGCCAAGGCTGTTAATTGCTTACGCAGAAAAAAGGGGGAAAGCGAGCCATGTTCAAAATGCGAGGCATGCGTGGAGATAGCTGAAGGACATTCTCTCGATGTTATAGAGATTGACGCAGCCTCGCACACCGGAGTTGACAATGTCCGAGAAAATATCATCCAGAGCTCTAAGTTTACGCCAACGCAAAGAAACTACAAGGTGTTTATTATTGATGAAGTGCACATGCTTTCCATATCGGCGTTTAACGCGCTCTTAAAAACACTTGAGGAGCCACCAAAGCACGCAATGTTTATTTTGGCCACAACGGAACTCCATAAGGTTCCAGAAACCATTCTTTCGCGCTGCCAAAGATTTGTTTTTCGCACAGTCAGTTATGAAGAAATAATAAAACGTCTTGAATATATAGTCGCGAAAGAAGAAAAAAAAGTTGAGAAGGAGGTGATTGAAATAATCGTTCGCTGGTCTGGCGGTTATGTCCGCGACGCAGAAAGCCTTTTGGGGCAGGTTTTGTCGCTTGGCGAGAAGATCATAACGCTTGATCAGGCGAAACTCGTTATTCCATTTTCAGATTTTCAGCTTGTTTTGGAGTTTATCACAATGCTCGAGCAAAAAAATATTGTGGGCGCGGTAACGTTCATAAACGGAATTTTAGCAGAAGGAGTTGACCTTACGAGATTTATCATTGAGACGATTGAAGGATTGAGGAAAATACTTTTACTCACTTTGGGCGCGTCTTTAGACGCGTATGCCATGAATGTCCGAAAAGAAGATGAATTAAAGCTTCTTGGCCTTTCAAAGAATTTTTCAACAAACGAGATAATTTCAATTATTGAAACACTTCTTGAATATAAGGAAAAAATTCCCCTAAGCCCGATAGAGCAGCTTCCGATAGAAATAGCCATACTTGAGATTTGCGGCCAAGCTGACATGAAAGGCCCGGGAGCTCAAAATGATTCTTCATCAGTTAAGGCGGAAGGTTTAAAAAAATACGCTTCAAAAACTCCTGCTCTTGCGCAGGAAGATTTTTCGCAACAAGTTGGGGAGAATAACAAAGGCTCTAAGCGCTTGCCAACCATGGAAGCGGTAACACAGCATTGGAATCAAATTCTTGAACAGATTAAAAAATATAACCATACTCTTTTTTCATTCATACGTTTAAACAAGCCGAAATCAGTGAAGAATAATGTGGTAGAACTTGTGGTAAATTATCCATTTCACAAAGAACGCGTTGAAGAAATGAAAAATAAGCACGCAATAGAGAGTATTTTGCAAGAGATTCTTGGCGAGAAAATGAAGGTTGAATGCGTGCTTATAGAAAGAAAAGAAGGCGAGGATGGTGCTTTTAAGGATGACAAGGAAATCGAAGCCATAGCGCAGGAGTTTGGCGGATCGGTTATTGAGTGATGGGTTTATTTTTGTGAAGGAAAGAGTTTTTCTTTTTATGTGTGCATGCTAAAATAAACTATTCTCATGCTCACTGATGGGTCATAAACGCTCCCTGTGTCATTGCGAGTCCGACGAAGCAATCTATATTAGATCGCCACGTCGTCCCGAAAGCTTTCGGGACTCCTCGCGATGACCGGAAAATAATAAATTCCAAATAATTAAAAAAACCGAAGTGAAAATTCACTTCGGTTTGATGTTGTTTGCAAAAGATCTAAAGGCTAAATAATTTGATAGGCTGTGCGAAGGCTTTCTTTTGAACCGTTAATAGCTTTTATGTCTACTAAAGTTTTTTGGAGCTTGCTTCGCGCCATTCGAAGAAGAGTGAGAATCTTTGTACAAACCGGATTTCTCCATCCTTCTTCTTTAATGTATTGTATATCGCCAATAATCCTATTGATTCCCGTGATGTGATTGTGTTTTCTGAATACATCTTGCGCGAGCTCGATGTCAATGTGCAGGAGTAGTTCGTGGATTTTATATTGGGCTATCTTCAAAAGCGTGGACTGCCAGATTCTGTCAAGGCATTTCATTGCTTTTTCATTTTTTAAGGCTTCTATAGCTTCAACGCATTCCACAATATCATTTCGAACTTGTGAGCACCAGTGTTTCCATCCGCCTATGGATGCGAGGTGGTGGATTTCGATCCAAATATTATTAAGTTTTCTTGCAAGTACCTGTGTTTTTCCGGAATTAATAAGATCGTAAGCGTCATGGTCAATAAGATTTTTCACTCTTTGCGCGAGTCGCGGAAGATAGTTTTTGTGAAACAGCACAAAAGCCTCAATGGACTGCTTCCATTCGGCGTATTTCTTCATCCATGACAAGATATTTTGTATTCTTTCGACAAGGCGATTCTTTACTGCAACAAGCCTTGCCGATACCATGCCAATATTGATTCGGCCAAGCCTGTCTCGAAAAATTATCGCAAAGCAGATTTTTTCCGACGCTTCTTTGAGCTCGGGAGTTTGCGCGAATCGTATTTTTTCCAATACACTCGCCATGGAGCGCTGGGCAAATTCAATATCTTTTTCGTCTGCAGCGCGAATATCTCTGATTTCCGCGCCGATTTCCATGCAATCCTGTGTGAGCCCTTCAAGGTCGGGCAGCCTTTTTGTTTTTGTCCTTTCCATTGTCTGTATGACGCCTCGCAAGAGGGAGTATACTTCCTTATAGAGCCTAAGCTCGCGCTCCTTTTTTTCATCTCGCGCGTCAGGCGTTGGCCAATATGTCATGTAGAGATTGCCCGCAAGATCAACAAAGATAGATTTTGGAAAGTTTTTTATGTGATATGCGCAAAGCTTTTTCCCTTTATATTCTATTTCTTTTTGCTCTTCAATCCTTAATTCAAACACGAATACCTCCTTGTATGGTAATGGTAGATTTTTTAAAGAACAACAAGTTTGTATTATAGATGAAAAATCAAATCAAGTCAATCTCGTTATTTTATTTTATCTTGACGAGTGGTTTGTTTTCTGCTTTTTCTAAAAAAATTTAAAATGATTTAAAGTGTATAGTAGTCAAAGATATGAATTTTTATTCAAGGTGATTATACACGATGTTTGAGATTCCTTGTATTACTTTTTCAAGATCTTGTATTTTATATCCTTGTGTCATAACGCAGATAAAGTATGGATTGTGCGGGGCGTACACTATGCCGCAATCATGAAGCTGGGCTCCTACGAGTTTTTCTTCTTCATATGCTCCGTATTCGCCGAATTTATGCGCTATTTTAAGAGTTTGTGGCAGCGGAGTTGTTAGTCCGTTATTATATACTGTCTGGCTCAAGAGCATTAATGCTTTTTCGGACATTTCTCTGTTAAGAAACGTTGAATTATACAATATTCTAAAGAAGAGCGAATATATTTTTGTAGAAATTTTATACACGCGCCCTTCTGGGTATTGCATGCCGAGATCGGTAAATACCTCGCTTAAGTAATCCGCGTCTATATTCTCAAGCAAAAGGTCTTTCGCGTTATTGTCCGAGTCAACTATCATAAGGCGCAAAAGATCGTCTATGGTATAATAATTATTTTTCTGCATATTCGTTGACTTATTGTTGCCGAATATTTTTGTGCTCGCGGTATTCTCTTTAAATTGGACTTTTTTATTGAGTAAATTTGGGTCTGACTCCGCTTGTTTCAAGAACGCGATCATTATAGGCACCTTAAAAAGGCTTCCGGCATCATACTCTACATTTTCGTTTAGTCCGGTCCAATGACCATTTTGGACATTCCTAAAATATACCGAAATTTCTTGTGCCATTTTATTTTTTATCTGCTCATTAACGTATTCTTTTATTTTGTCGTTGAGAGATAAAAATTCAACAAACTGTTTTTTTTCCGCGAAATCAAATCCTATGAGCGGATTTATAAATTGATACGTAGACTCCGGAGCCCTAAGCCTTTGGGGTTCTTGTATTATGGTTTTACTTTGGCTATTGCTTATATTGTAGCCGACAAGTATTCCTATAATTAAAAATACTGTGCCTGTAATAATTTTTTTCATAAAGTTGATATTTTGCTTTCTCCCCATTCCTACGGGACTAGGATTCGCTCTGTCATCCGATCCTAGTCATTCGACGGGCTATCAATAGAAAAAAATGTTTGACTATATCCAAAATTTTCTATCTTATAATTTACCCCGTTGTATAACGGGGCAGGGCGCCCTATCGCATGATAGGGCGAACCCCGATTATCAGGGCTCCCGCACAAAACTCGGGGGCAGGGACTCGAACCCCGATTATCAGGGCCAGAACCTGATGTCCTGCCATTAGACGACCCCCGAGTTTTATGCGGGACAGGCGCCACCTAATGTCCTGCAATTAGACGATCTCCCAGAGATAAGGAGAAATACATATAAATTTAAAAAAACTCTTATTCGCCCGGATCTTGCTTAAAGAGATTAACAAGTGTGATATAATGGTATAATAATAGAAAATAGGAGGAATTGTCAATTTTCCTCGCGTAATTGTATGGTCGGATTTTCATGGATAGTAATTGCAAGTTTGGCGTTTTCAGGGCTTTTTAACCAAAGCTCCGGATTTGTGCGCGCGGTCAAGCAGAAAAATCAAAAAGAAGTGAGGGCGTTGTATATGAGCGCCTACACGGCGGGGAGTTCTAAGAAAAGAGAAGGAATTGTTCAGCTTATAAAAAGATCAAATCTCAATTCTGTCGTTATTGATGTGAAAGACAGCACTGGCAGGATATTTTTTGAAAGCAATATAGCGCTTGCAAAAGATATCGGATCCGAGCATGCCAATATCGCGCCCGACCTGCCGAAATTCTTGCAAGAACTTAAGAAAAACAATATTTATGCCATCGCGAGGATCGCGGTATTTGAGGATCCGTATCTTGCGGAGCGCGCTCCGGCAATTTCACTCAAAACAAAAGATGGGAAAATTTGGCGGGACAAAAAAGGCCTCGCGTGGGTTGATCCTTCGTCGCCGATAGTTTGGAAGTATGTCGCTGATATCGGGAGATCTGCTCTTCTCTTGGGATTTGACGAGCTGAATTTTGATTACATACGGTTTCCAACCGATGGAAATATAGAAAACATAGCATATCCCGTATTCCAAGAAAAAACAGAGAAAAAAAATGATGTTATCGCGGAGTTTTTTTATTTTATTAATAAAAGTTTTAAAAATTATCCCGCGTACATCTCGGTTGATTTGTTCGGCATTACGCTGTGGAGAAGCGACGGCATAAATATCGGACAGCGATACCAGGATGCCGCGGAGTATGTTGATTATATCTCGCCCATGGTATATCCATCGCATTATCCCGATGGCTTTGAAGGATATGCCAATCCGGCTGATTTTCCTTATGAAATAGTCTTTAAAAGTCTTGAAAAATCAAGGACATTCATGAAAGATAAGCACGCGAAAATGCGTCCGTGGCTGCAGGATTTTGACTTGGGGGCTGTATATGATAAGGAAAAAGTGCAGGCGCAGATAAAAGCCGCGAAGGATTCTGGAAGCTTTGGATACATGATTTGGAACGCGTCAAATAGGTATACCGAAGACGCGTTTTGAGATAAATTCTTGAAAAAATACGCTGAAGCTTTAGGATTTATACCCATTTAATTATAAAATAAAAATAGAGGTAAAGTAAAAAGGGCAGTCGTAAGATACTGCCCTTTATTTTATTGTTTTTATTTTTTTATCCTTTTTCGGAGAATTTGCTTCTATGAAGAACAAGGTAATACCCCAAGCGTCAGCTCGTGGGGCTTTGTTAAAAGTTTAAAAATGCCTGAAATAATTCCACTGCTTGAGAAAATCAAGAACGATAGAGACAACTCTTCCGCCCTTTGCCGATTGGAGATAGATGACGTCTTTCGTATAATCAAACGACAGATCGCCGCGCGCCGTCGCTTGTATAATAATGTTTTTCCTCTGCGGACTGCTTTCAAGAGGAAGGTCTTGCTCTTCTCCGACAAAAATAATTTGGATGGTTCGGTGCTGAAGCTTGCTTTCAATTTCGCTTGGAAAAGTCGGGGTGGTAAAATCAAAGTCAGCTCTGCCGTCGCCAACCGCAATAGTTTTGTCAATCACTTCATCAAGTACAACAGTTTTTCCAAGCTTTTTTTCCTGGATGTTTCTAAGCGCGACTCCCGCGGCCCAGCTTTTGCCGAGTTTTAAGGTGGTGTCTACTATTGGCACAATATTTATCGCCGTAGAAACTGTTTCTACGCCAATATCATTTTCAAATCCAGCTTCTTTAATGGTTCTCCTAATAATCTCTTCGTATTGCGTCTGGTCAAAGGATTTTACCTTTCCGTTTTCATCCCTGATTTTTTCAAAAGTAGCAAAAACTTTTTTATACGGGCTCCAGATGTATGGGTGGCAGGGCGGCGATGGCTTTGATCGGTCAATGCGCCATCCTTTATTATTCGCGTCATAAACAACATCAAAGTTCGTTGGGAGAGATTCGCCTCTTCTGTTCTCCTGATCCTTTGAAGGGTTGAAGGAGAGTCCGGCAAGTTTGTCCCGAATGCCATTGGTATTTTTTGCTAAAGGATGATTTTCAACTAATAAATAGGGCTTTGCCACCCATTCTCCATTTGGATCTTTTTCAATCACCACGCATCCGACTTCTGCGAAAAATACGAGATTGTCGATAACGCGGGAAAAGTTGAAATATCTCTGCATCGGGGTAATAACCCGTTCAATAATCCAGTCAGCGTCTCTGCCGGTGATGAAACTGTGGAATATCCCGTCAAGCCCAAGGTTGATGATTTTCGCGGCTACTTCCTGACTGACATCTCCGGATTCATCCGTAATCGTTCCGTCAATATCCCAGATGATATTGGATATGAAATGAAGCTTTGCAAAATCAAGGATTTTATACATTCATGGTCTCCTTCTCTTGTGTTTTTTTAGTTTTGCAAACGGAGCTTATCAATATGAATTTTTCCAAAATCACAGGTTGAAACAATATGTGCTCCGCCAGGGGTAGTGGCAGGATAAGGCACACTGGATAATCGAAGTTCTACAAACTCTTCGGCTTTTTTTAACGTAAGACAATTGCCACTTTCGGTAATTTCTGCCCTTCCGTTCGTCTCCATTTCTTGAAATGCTTTTAGATATCCCGCGATGCTGAATATTCCACGGTTATAATATTCACGGTTGTCTTCATGATCATAGTGAACCGCTTCTATGGTTATCTGGTCGTGCAAACGGTACATTCTCGCTCCAGCTTTTCCTATCGACTGATTGGAATTCTCCCAGTCATAATCGCCGCATACCCAAAGCACCTGACCTGCATTTTGATCGATACTCATAAAAATCTTCCTCAACTGACTGATCCTTTCCTTCTTGCGTTCTCCGCGCTTTTTACTAATAACAATATTGTATGTACTGATATTCCATATTCGGTTGGATGCATTCCTTCGGGCGCATTTCGCAGTATTTCTTTGAGCCGAGAGTAAAGAAACGGGAAGTCTTCCATTCCGCATTCTTTTAATGCGTCTGTTACCTGCTGTAACGGTGGACGCATGTGAGTATCGCAGCACCAAGAGATTATTTTTTTTAATTCTTGAATCGCGATATCCACTTTTTTCTCTTGAAAATTGCGATTCGTGAAATGATCAAATGATGTTTGCGCGTTCGATGAAATAAAGTCTTTCTCAAGATAATAATCGCATTGCGTGCATTTTTCTACGGTTCTTGTCTCATACTCCTCGGGAAAAGGAAAGCTTTGAATTTTCACTATATTAGTTTTGGAATTGCATTTCGGACACATTCCATTGCCAATAATCTCTTGTTCGGCCATTGGTTCTCCTTTCTAGAATTTAACCAATACACTCATTTTTGAAAAAAGGCCCGTGTTCATATTTTGTCAAAGAACTTTTCGGCTTTATTATAATACCGCGGAACTAGAATTGTCAACAAAAAAGAAGGACTAAAAAAAGTTAAAATGACTATTTTTCGCTCATTTACGAGTCTCATAAGAATTTTTTACTAACGTAATAATTCATCTTAGCCCAATTATTGAGGATAACAGGATATTTTTATCTGGCCTAGTAGAGCTCTTCTCAAGATTGTGAATTTTTTTTTAAACTTAACGCTATATCCAATAATTTTATAACAAAAAAAGGAGCGAATGTAATATTCGCTCCCCAATGTATTATAAAACTATTTGTGCGTTGGAATCTATTTCCCAGCGATTCCAAATAGCTTCCATGGTATAGCATGGGACATTGTGGATGTTTCGCGCGTGAAACATTCGCAAAGTATCGAGATCATAACAGGGGATCTCAAATACCTTGATTTCAACGCCCATCATTTCAGCTATTAGCTGATAGTTTTTGTACTCCCATTTTTGCGAGTGGACATTGTCTACAATAACGTTTTTTCCGTTTTTCACGTATTGAAGAAAACGTGACAGACACTGGGCATGCGCTTGCGGGAGCAGGCGCGGATCAAAACAATACCTTTCTCCTTTTATGAAGAAGTCGTCGGCAGAGATGATGTCTCCAAAACCTTCTGCGCTCAAAATACGCGCAAACGTGGTTTTTCCAGATCCCGGAACTCCTCGAAGGATCGTGGCGGTGGGCATAATTTTGCTCCAAAATGGCCAATATATTTTAAGGTTCAATATATTATTGTATCATGTTTATTATATTTTGTCAATATTTTTTAAAA
>CAYJWS010000018.1:16602-19346 GCA_964373925.1 uncultured Gammaproteobacteria bacterium | reverse complement strand
TGGCTATTAATTATATTTTAACATAAATGAAACACATTTGTAACTCCAATCCCCCCGACAGCCGTCGTGGGGATATTCAGCGGAGTGAAATAAAAAGATATGGGTATTATAACAATATTGACATGATTGGTAAATTCTGATACTATTCAAATAATATGAATTTCGATATACTTCTTAATATAGCCCAGATAGGTGTTTCCGTACTTCTTATTGGAGCCATTATTCTCCAAAACCAAGGTTCCGGCCTTGGCTCCGCCTTTGGCGGCGAGGGAAATGTTTACAGAACAAAGCGAGGACTGGAGAAAAAGCTTTTTATTGCGACCATCATTCTTTCTATTCTTTTCTTTGGAATAGCCCTGACAAATATTATATATTAGGGCTCGTATTCCTCAATATTGCTATAGTTGCGATAATTTCTCCTTCTATTACAAATGAAGGTTATTACTTTTTATAATTTTCGGATTATATTTCTAAAAATCCGTAATTCGCTCAAAACTCATCTACAATTAAAGATATGAACGCGGGGCAAGCCCTGCACCCATTTTCGCAACATCATGCCAGAGGCAGATCTCAGCCCAAGGCTGATGAGCCTAGGGTTCAAACCCTTGGCTGAAGCTACGAGGAGCTCAACCCAAGGATTAACTTGTCCCTCGTAGTCCCGCCAAGGCGGGACGGAGTGGGATTAAATATACTTTTGTGTTTCGTATTTTCAAAGAAATGCTCTGGAAGATAAAAACCGGAGTTATTACGTATCTCTCAAAATCGCGCAATAATAAAACCGCGGGGAATTCAAATTCCCAGGCCCCACAACACCATGACCTCGACAAGATCCTTGTCGCGAATGTCTCCAAAAACAAAACACTGAACATGCGCCAACTCAAACATCTGCCTCGAGTTCTTACAAAAAAAGAAAAATCCATCATACAATCGCTTCTTGTGGTTATAGTGGTCGCTCTCGCGTTTTTGGGTTTTCGATTTTACACTTCCTATTTTGTGGTTGTGCCGATTTCAGGAGGCGAGTATACGGAAGGGCTCATAGGCGCGCCACGATATATAAATCCGCTTTTGGCAAATACAAACGATGTTGATCGTGACTTGGTGAAGCTCATTTTTTCCGGCCTTCTTAAATATGATGAAGATCTTAAGCTCGTCTCCGATCTTGCACAAAACTACTCTGTTTCCGAAGACCAAAAAACATATACATTCACGCTCAAAAAAGCCCAATGGCATGACGGCGCTCCCCTTACGTCGGATGATGTTATTTTTACATACGAAAGCATTCAGGACCCAAATTTTAAAAGCCCGCTTCGCTTCGGGCTTCGCGGCGTAAAGATAGAAAAAAATGGAGATGACCAGGTACTCTTTCGCTTAAGCGAGGCATATCCGGCATTTTTGCAAATTCTTACAACGGGAATTTTGCCGGCGCACATCTGGGGAAAAATTCCTCCTATAAACTCTAATCTCACGGAATTCAATTTAAAGCCTGTTGGATCTGGTCCTTGGAGGTTTAAATCCCTTACAAAAGACAACAATGGCAACATCAAAAGCTATTCGCTTATTCCGCATACCGACTACTACGGCAACGCGCCGTATCTGAAAAAACTTACGTTTAAGTTTTTTCCCGATTTCGATTCGGCCATAGAAGCGCTTAATAACCGAGTGGTGGAAGGCTTAAGTTACGTTTCAAAAGACAGGAAAAAGAACATTAAAAACCCTAATATCCAGTTTTATTCGTACTATCTGCCTCAGTATACGGCAATATTTTTCAATCAAAAAAATAACGACCTTCTAAAAGATAAAAATATCCGCAAGGCGTTAAGCCTTGGCGTTGACAAAACAAAAATTTTTACAGAAGCCATAAAACTGCAGGGAGAAATAATATACGGGCCAGTACTCCCAGGCTCGGCAGGATATATCGAGGAACAAAAAGAGGAGGCATATAATCCCTTGGAGGCAAAAAATATTCTTGACGGGCTGGGCTGGAAAGAAATATCGCGCCAAGATTATAAAAATTCGCTTACGGCATCTTTGGTGGATACAAATAGTGCCACGTCAACGGAGGCGCAATCAGACACGCCCATACAAAAAGAGAAAATAGAGCCTCAAAAAATTGACAGTCAGGTTTTTTTTAGAAAAAAAGGAAAAGATATTTTGAGTATTACCCTCACGACCGTAGATATAGCGGAATACGTCCAAACTGCCCAGATCGTAAAAGCTCTCTGGGAGAATATCGGCATACAAGTTACGACAAATATAGTAAGCCCGGATAAAATTTTTCGAGAAGTTATCAAGTCCAGAAATTACGAAATTTTGCTCTATGGGGAAAACTATGGCGCTGACCCGGATCCATTTCCGTTTTGGCATTCATCGCAAATCCAGGATCCCGGCCTCAATTTAGCCATGTTTTCAAACAGAAATGCCGACAAGCTTCTTGAAGGCGCGCGAACCGCAAAAAATGCGCAAGAAAAAATAGAATCGCTTAAAAATTTTTCACAGCTCGTACAATCAGAATATTCCGCTATCTTTCTCTACAGCCCAACGTATACCTATGCCGTAAAAAAAACAATCCGCGTTCCAAGCATTGAAAGGATTATCTTCCCCCACGACCGCCTCCTTAACAGTGAATACTGGTATATAAACACCGGAAGAAGATGGAAAAAATCGTAGATACAGCCACGGCACTCCTCGCGCCGCGGTGGTGGAACTGGTAGACACGTCCCGCCCAGGCGGGATGGCCGCAAGGC
>CAYJWS010000018.1:0-16502 GCA_964373925.1 uncultured Gammaproteobacteria bacterium | reverse complement strand
GAAAACGACCATTTCAATATCATTTCTTGCCGCGGTGGTGGAACTGGTAGACACGTCCCGCCCAGGCGGGATGGCCGCAAGGCTGTGAGGGTTTCCGCCCAAGGCGGACCCCGGGTTCATCCCGGGGCAAGTCTAAGAAAACGACCATTTCAATATCATTTCTTGCCGCGGTGGTGGAACTGGTAGACACGCACGGTTCAGGGCCGTGTAGCCGCAAGGCTGTGAGGGTTCGAGTCCCTCCCGCGGCACCACGAAAAAATTTTATACAATCTCCTCCTCTCAATATCCGTGTTCATAAAAAAACAACACTTACTCGCAAAAATCAATTATAAGCCCATTAATTCTAACTAAAAATTTTATTTTTAAAAAATAAAATTCTCATTAATTCATAAAAACACTCACAATAGTATGATACAAAAAACACGATCCTCAACTTTTCGAAGGAAAAGACAGACGCATGACTCATCGCACACAAGGGAAGAAATGGATAACAAAAAATTAAACTTGCCTAAAGCAAACCCCGATGCCTTTCGAATCATCCCTCTCGGGGGGCAGGAAGAGGTAGGACGAAACATGACCCTTTTTGAATATGGCAATGATATTGTCATACTTGATATGGGGCTTCAATTTCCTGAAGAAAATATGCCGGGAATTGACTATATAATTCCAGATATCAGATATCTTAGGGGAAAGGAAAAAAATATCAGAGGCATTATTCTCTCCCATGGGCATCTTGACCATATTGGCGCAATAACCCATCTTTTGCCCAGGCTCGGATGGCCAACCGTATACGGATCGCGTCTCACGCTTGCGCTTGTGCGAAAACGGCTTGAAGAAGCAAAGCTTCAAAATTTTTTCCGCGCGCACGAAATTGCTTCGGTTCGCGACAGAATCCAGCTCGGAAAATTCACAATAAACTTCTTTGACGTAACGCATAGCATTATGGACGCCCTGGGAGTAATCATCCAAACTCCTATTGGAAGCGCGATTCACATGGGCGACTGGCGATACGACCTTGACCCGGTGAGCGGCAATAGCACTGATTTTTCACATCTCGCCGAATGGAATTCATTCAAAAGGCCTACGATTCTTATGATGGAAAGCCTTGGTTCGACCAAGCAAGGGCATGCCATCTCCACAAGGCAAATCCATGAAAATCTCAAAAAAATCGTTGAAACCGTTCCGGGAAGGCTCATTATAGGAACCTTCTCCAGTATGATCGAGCGCGTAGGACAGCTCATCAATATAGCCGAGCAGTGCGGGAAAAAAGTGGCGCTTGACGGATATTCCATGAAGATGAATATGGAAATAGCCCGAAAAATAGGCTATATAAAATTCAACCCTGCTACCCTTATTGATATAAGCGCAATAGACGATCACCCCGAAAATAAAATTGTGGTTATATGCACAGGCGCGCAGGGCGAAGACCGCGCGGTCATGATGCGGATTTCAACGGGTCAGCATAAACATATCAAAGTGCACTCAAACGACACTATCGTATTTTCTTCATCTGTTATTCCGGGAAACGAAAGGAGTATCCAAGCGCTTAAAGACAAGCTCTATAGGCTTGGCGTCAATGTCTTGCATCAAGAAATTATGGACGTCCATGCGTCAGGGCACGCGCTTATTGAAGATATCAAGCTACTCTTGCGCCAAATAAAGCCTCGATACCTTATGCCGGTATATGCGAATCACTATCTTTTGCATGAAGCGAAAAAAGTTGCCGAGTCTATCGGATTTCCAAAAGAAAATATTTTTATTCTGGATAATGGAAATATTTTAGAATGGTTCAAAGACGCGCCGAAGATTCTTTCTCAAAAAATTCCAATTGAATACGTGTATGTTGACGGGCTTGGAGTGGGCGACGTATCGCACGTAGTGCTCCGTGACCGGCAGATGATGTCCGAAGACGGAATGATTGTCGTTATCGCAACGATTGATACGAAGAAAGGAAGCCTCGTGCATAACCCCGATCTTATTTCACGAGGATTTGTCTACATGAAAGAAAATAAAAATCTTATTGAGCAGACGCGAAGAAAGGTGAAAAAAATATTTTCCGAAAAACTTGACGCAAATCTTGATGAAAACTACTACAAGGACAAAATAAGAAACGAAATAGGCCAGTTCCTGTATCAAAAAACCCAGAGAAGGCCTATGGTTTTACCAGTTTTAATAAAGGTATAGACGAGAACCTATCTCAAAAATAATTTAACTGTCATTCCCCCGAAAGCTTTCGGGGGAATCCAGTTTCACTAAAATAAGTCTACTTCTTGGATCCCCGATCAGGGTCGGGGATGACACAATAGAAAAAAGTAATATTTTTAAGATAGATTCGAATCAAAATAGTACACACATCTAAGGCAATCTAATGCATCTCACAATGCCATTGTCCAATCCGCATAGCATTCTCTTAAAAATAATAAAAACCGGCCTGTATGCCGCGCTTCTTACTCCGCTTATATTTTGGGATCAAGTCATATATCCCTTTGTGTTTCCAAAAATCATTTTTTTCAGGATTATAGTGGAAATAATTTTTATCCTCTATATCGCTCTTGCAGCCATTGAGCCGCGGTATGCTCCGAAAATAACTCCTCTTGCTTCAATTATTTTCTTATTTATTACAATCGCTACCGCCACAAGCTTGCTTGGAGAAAACGTGTATAGAAGCTTTTGGAGCACTATTATGAGAGGAGAAGGAATAATCACCCTCATCCACCTTGGAATGTTTTTTATAGTTCTCTCTTCGGTAATAACGCAAAAAGAGGAATGGAAAAATATTTTAAAATTTTTGGTGGTTATTTTTTTTATTGAAAACACGCTCGCGTTCGGCCAAGTCCTTAAACTGCCATTGGTAAAAATGTTTGGGAGCGCGCGGCCAAGCGGCACATTTGGCAACCCTGCGTACTTTGCCATGTTCGCCATCTTGAATATTTGGGTGTGTCTTTACTTCATTCAAGACACCATGGCAAAAAGGGTAAAAAAACTTTCGTCCGAAACTTTCTTTGCCATACTCTCATGCGTTGCCATACTTTTAGGAGTAATCTCTCTGTATAAAACTGAAAATCGCGGTAGTACCCTTGCTTTAGCCTGTGGCGTAGCGTTTTTTTTCCTTCTCTATGCGTTCTCGCATCCAAATCGCATACTGCGGCGATATATGGGAAGAATAATTTTTTTTCTTGCATGCATCGTATTTCTTGTCTTTATTCTCTCGCCAGAAAACAGCATTGCCAAAAAACTTCTCTACTACCCCAAAAACGACATCACCATACAAAACAGGGTAATAAGCTGGAATATCGGCTTACAAGCATTCATGGAAAAACCATTTTTTGGATATGGAAATGAAAACTTCTCCTATGTATTTGATAAATATTTTAATTCGGATATTGTCAGAGATTCCGGTTCGTTCACGTGGTACGACCGCGCGCACAACACTGTCATAGAAATTCTTGTTGCCAACGGATTGTTCGGCGTGTGCGCGTATCTTGCGATACTTATCTTCGCTTTCATAGAAATTGCGAAAACCTCCTTGCCAAAAACTCAAAAGATAACCCTTGCTTCCCTTTTAGTTTCATATTTTATAAATAGCTTTTTCCTTTTTGACACCCTAAGTTCGCTTATGCTCTTTTTTATCGTCCTGTCATTCATTCAAAGCCAAAACATGGAGCGCCGCAATATTTTTTTACAAAACATTTCAATAAAAATCCATTCATTTTTTTCACGTCCAAAGAAATTGAAAAAATCGCATGTCATTTCACTGTGCATTGCATTTACAATAATTGTATATTTTATAAATATCGCGCCAATTTCCGCCGCGTACTTTGCCTCGCGCGTATTCCTCAAAAAAGGCATTCCAAACGAAAAAATCGCGAAAAATTTTCAAAAAGCTTTTTTTATAACATCACCACATGCACCAGAATTTCGGCAAACCTTAGGAGGGTACGTGTATAGCAAGTTATCAGAGAATCCAAAAATCGATCCTCTTGCCGAGCTTATTGTTTTGGCAATCACAGAGCTTGAAAAAGCGAACGATGCGAATCCAATGGACGCGCAGACGCGATTGATTGAAGCGGATCTCGCGCAGGTGGCGTCGCCCGCCAATCCTGCGCTTTTGTACCTCGCGGAAAAAAGAGCGCTGGAGGCGCTTGCAATTTCGCCAAAACGCTATCAGCCGTATTTCACGCTTGGCAAAATAAAATTTTCTCAAAAGAAAACAGAAGACGCAAAAAAATATTTTTCTCAAGTGCTCGAAATAAATAAAGATTTTCTTCCAGCACGCTGGAATCTGGCGATACTCTATATTCTTACTGATCAGTTTGAAAATGCTGAAAAGGAAATTTCCTCTATCCGAAAAAAAGATTTGGATTTTATCTACAGAAATTCAAACATACACCTTTTGGGCGGAGCCTTTATTGAAAAAAAGAAGTACGCTCGCGCCATAAGGCTCTATAGGGAAGCTCTGGCTCTCTATCCCAAAAACTCTCTTTATTACCAAAAACTCAGCGAGCTCTACGAGCTCACAGGAAATCTACAGGAAGCTCAAAATATGCTAAAAAAAGCCTCGGAAATCCAGTAAATAACTAAAAAAAATTCCCCTCCTCAATGAGGAGGGGCGAGAGGAGGTCACGGTTTTATAGCGAGAATCTATCTCAAAAAATAATTTGACTGTTATTCCCCCGAAAGCTTTCGGGGGAATCCAGTTCCGCTAGAATAACCTGATTTTCTGGATCCCCGATCAGGGTCGGGGATGACAAAATAGAGAAAAACAATATTTTTGAGATAGGTTCTAGTAAAATTTTTTCTATTTTATATACCCTTCTCTCTTAAGGTCAATGTCTCTGATTTTTCCAGAACGCTTGCTTAAAAAATACTCCCGGAAAAAAAGTATAAGAAAAAATACCAAAAATATAAAACCTATAAGAAAAATTTTCAAAAGTTTTTCTTGTCCGTAGCGCACGCCTCCTATGACCACCTCACTTCCGCCACCCTCCCCTCCTTCAACCGTAAATGTATCCGTTGAAATATATGCAACTCCGCCCTCATCTATCTCTAGCGAAACAAGGTATTTTCCGGGCCTTGTGATGGGCGTTGTCTGCAGATACTTGTCTATATCTATACTATCTTTGATATTTTTCTTTTCTATCTTTTCATAGACAATTTTTCCTTCAGAATCATACACCCTAAAAATGAGCGCAACTTCTCTTGCGTCTTTATCTCCGCTACCTTGAGGAGGCAGAGGGATAACTCGGATCCCAACAAGTACCTGCTCGCCCGAATGAATGGTTTTTGATTGTGGCGCGACCTCAAGCCTGATTCCATAAGTTTCTTTCGTACTTGTTATGGGCGTAGGAGGCTCTAAGGGGATTTTTGGAGGAATACGTCCCAAAGTCCCGGGAATTTTTTCTTGAGTTGTATCTTTTGGCTCCGCCGCCTCTGGATTATCATTAACATAAAGTTTTTGTTCCGGAGTTGGAATACTCTGTATGGGCGTAAATTTTGGAGCTGGCTTTTGTGTAATGGGCGGAATGATTATTTGATCCTCTTGCGGAGGAATTTGAGGGGTCTCGCCTTCTTGTGGTATTGGCGCGACATAAAATTGGAATGCATTATACGCGCGAAAATACGGATTAACCGAGCTTAACGCGTTCATAAAAAGCGTATGCCATCCTACTTCAAGATATACGGGCGAGACAAAACGCCATCGCCCCTGAAGGTCCGCAAACGTGGTGAATATCTTTCCCTGCATGTGGTCATATTCCAGATACAATACGGCATTTTTCAAGTTTGTTTTTCCAAGAAACTCCGGCTCCCTGCTATAGGTAAAAAGGGGCTTACCCTGTATGACATCTTGTCCGGATACAACCATGACAATAACATACGGAGGAATCTGGGATTCTCCACCTACAAAAATGGTCTCTTGTGTATAGGGCCCAACAATAAGCCCGGGAAGAGTCCCTCCATGATTTGTGGGGGTTGATGGCGCCGCAGGCTCCGGAGTAGTCACAGGAGGAAGCACCGCAAGCTCAAGTGGCAAATTCGCCGTTGCCGCGCGCGTCAAAAATACAAGAGGAGTAGCAAAAAAATGCAAAAAAATGACGCACACAACGGCATATTTTCGCATTTTTCTAATTGTTTTCCAGCAAAACATCGAAAATCAAAAATAAGAAATAAAAATTCTTTTTTTGATTTTTGTGTTTATTTTTGTTTTATTCTCTCTTGCGTTTGTCTCACACCCCTCTCTTTTTGTCAATGGCGTTATTATTTTTTGTCATCGCGAGTCCGACGAAGCAATCTGACCGCCGCGGTCATCCCGAGCCCTGCGAGGGATCCCCTGACCAGTTGCACCGTGCGAGGGGATCCCGAAATGAATTCGGGATGACCAATGAAACACAACTATCTTACATTATATCTTTATCTTTAAACAAATCCCATTCGTTTATATGCGCGGATTTTTTGCTTTTTTTGCGTTCATATAACAGTAAGATGAAAAAAATAACAAGTAAAACGAAAAGGATCAATAGTATCTGAAAAATAACATCCGAAACATCCCGCGTCGTGATGATAATTCCTGGGAGATGGAATAAAACTTTTTCCACCACTTCAAACGTGTCCGTTGTTATGTACGATATGTTTTCATCCGAAAGCTCTGCCACTATCCCATATATTCCATGCGGAAGCCGGGGTGATGTTATATATCGTGTTTGTAGGGTGGCGGATGCGTCAATTTTTACGCTCCTTGTCTTTTCAAAAATCTTTTCTAACTTGGGGTTCAAAATATATACGCGCAACGGATGTTTTTCTTCTCCCACGATAATGGGCGCGATGCGGAGAATATCGGTTTTTACCTCTACGAAATCCCCCGGGTAAACGATTTTTGAAAAAGGCGACACTTCAAGACGCAGGCTGAAAAGATTTTTTTGGGGCAGCGTAAAGTCAGGTTTTGTGGGGGCGATATTCAAAGGCATTATCCCTTCTTTTGGCGATCTTCTGGGCTTTTCTTCGTCTTGTGCTGGCTCTCTCTCGAACACCTCCGCTGGATGCGGACGTATGAGAGGCGTTGGGGTTCCTTTTGGGATCGGGATAATCCTAAAATGAAATTCTTCTTGCGCGCGAAAATAGGGATTGAAGGGGCTTACCGCGGTTGCAAAAAACGTTTGGTCGCCCAAACCCAAATTCAAGGGCGTAAAAAATTTCCAATTTCCTTGAGAGTCGGCAAATATTGTGAATATTCTTTTTTCAAAACCCTTAAATTCCAAAAATATTGCGGCACGCGCCAGGTTCGTAACTCCGACAATTTCAGGCTCGCGCGAATATGTTTGCAAGAGCACGCCCGGCACCGCATCCTCTCCCCCCACCGAAATTATTGTAATATAGGGCTTAATGCCCTCTTCGGGAATTGCAAAAATATCTTTTTGCGTAATAGGGCCGACAATGAGCCCGGGAAGCGGTCCCGTGACTCCGCCGGGAGTCTGCGTCACTGTAGGTTCCGATGTTATGACAGGAGGCGAAACGCATCCTGTTGTCGGGCATATTTCCAAAGCTGCCAGAATATTAGCAGCCCTGCTTTGAAAAACTTCCGGTCCAGCGATAAAAACATACAAAGCAAGAAATGTTATGAAAAGAACAATAAGAATAATTACTGCCGCCCTCAATATCTCCAAGCGCCTTGATATATGGTGGAAAGAATCTTTATAAAAATGCATAAACACCGGCTTTATGGAAAATGAAACACAATATATCTTAATAATGGTTGTCATTCCCCGTAGCTTGCCTTTCCATAACACTTCGGCTTCGGAAAATTTCCTTCATTTTCATTCTTTTCGAGCTATGGGATATCGGCGGAGGGGAATAAAAAAACAAACACTAAACATAACAACTTTTTATTTTTTGGTGTTTGGTTTTTGTTTTATATTTTGGTTTTTTGTCTTGTATATCTTAAATTACAAAATTCTTACTTCGTCATTGCGACCCATTCGACCATACTCAGGGTCGCCTTGAGTATTGTCGAAAGGCGAACCCGGCGAAGCAATCTGACCGCCGCGGTCATCCCGAGCCCTGCGAGGGATCCCCTGACCAGTTGCACCGTGCGAGGGGATCCCGAAATGAATTCGGGATGACCAAAAAATAGGTCTAATGACTAAATAAAAGTTTTGTAACTCAAAATTTACATACACTCTTCCTAAATAACTATATTTTTATTATACCATAAAAAAAGAATTTGTCGTAAATTAAAACTTACGGACTCGATTTTTACCCTTCGAGCGTAGCGCAAGCGTAGTCGAGAAGCCTCGTGATTAAGGCAAAGTATAGCTTCTCGACCGGGATCGAAGACTACATTTTCCCAAAGGCATAAGTCCTAAAAAAACCCCATTTATTCGCGCCGCGCCTTATCTTTCTCTTCAATCCCGATAATAAGCGAGCGCATCTCAAATATCCCAATGCTAAAAAATATGATAAAAAGCGCTTTAATGATTTTTTGCCACTGCCAATGCGGGACAAACGAATACCATTCTAATATATCTAAAACTACTCCTATCGTAAAAATAATGAGTGCTATCAAAAAAAATTTATAGCTCATATCAAGCTTCTGTTCAACGCGCCACACCACTCCGGAAGTTATGGCAATGGCAATAAGCGAGAAAAAAAGAATAGCATAGTTGAATATTTCTTCCATAAATTTTATTAATTTTAAAACCCCAAACAACAAATTCCAAATAATAAATAAATTCCAATATTTAAAAATAAATAATAGAAACTTACTTTGTTTTTTCTAAAATTGATGAAAATATCTTTTTTAATTCCGTGGCTTCTTGAAGGAGTTTTTTTCCTTCTTCTTGATATTCTTCAGAATTTATTTCTATTATTAACCTTAACCAGAAAGCTGATTCTTTTGCTTCTTTGCGAGATATTCTTATCCTCATGGCAAAATCTTTTTTTCCCAATGCTTCATTGGCTTCAATATAATTAGAGCCGACTGATCCAGATGATCTAATTACCTGCTTTCCGTGTTCTAAATTCGAAATTATTTTTGGTAATTTTTTAATATAAAAGGCAACATTCTTAGCAAACTGAAAAGTCCTTTCTTCTAAATCATAAATAACGGCTGTTTTATTTATTGGAATTTGATTCATTTCAATATTGTTTGAGATTTGGGATTTGACTATTGAAATTTAATTATTTATTGTAAATCATACACAATAGTCGTCGTATACAGGCTCGCAGTTACTGCCGCGGGTACGCCTATCTGCCAGTCTGACTCTTTGAGCCAAAATGTCCCGTCGGCAGAGGTGCCAACGGCTATGGTTATATCCGCTTTCGTGCTGGGAAAACACCGATACTTATCAGTAAGAGCAATGGTACTGCATGCATCGCCGCTCGTAGACGTACATGTAAAATCCAATGATCCATCATGGCAAAAGAGCCCGGTACTGCTTGCGTCCGCGCCTGCCGGAAGCATTCCTGCGCTAAGAGAAAATCTGTCATTCCTTCTTTGTCCTCGCCATAAACACTCACCCGCGCCGTCATTACAGCTAAGATTCAATGTCCAATTCCCAACACCCACAACTTGCACGCCTCCAATGTCCACCGCTGTGGAAGACTGCCTGCTAAAGCTATACCCAACTGATGTAAATGCCACGCTGCTTGAAGCCGTAACTGAAAGCGATGACGTCGTAGTCGCCTCTGTCCCCCACTCAACAAAACCATTGTCCGCAGTATACCACTCCGCGCGAAGCCACGCGGACTCATCGGATCCGGTTGTTGTGGCAAGCGCCACCTTGTAGACGCGGATTTCATCCAGATACCCTCGCCATCCGCCGTCGGCGGTGCCCGCGGTATTATACGCCGTACCAATACCAACCTTCATGGTACCTCCTGTGCTTGCCCCCTGGTTCACTGGATACGTAGTCGTGTTATTCGCATAGCCGTCCAAATACAGGTTCGCTATCGCCTTGTCTTTGAGACGGAATCCGAAGTTTCGCCAGACGCTGTTGGCAATGGTCGTGCCGCCGAGGTGCGACCAGTCATTGCCCGAGGCATGGCGGTCATCCTCCCAGTTAGCGCCGAGTGTCGCCTGACCAGAACGGTTGTAGCCGACGGAAAACTGGATGTCAGCGGCCTCCGTGTCGGCCTCGGCGTACCCTTTAGCGATAAACGGTTCCATGGTCTGGCTCAAGGAGAACGTGGCAGGGTCGCCAGTGCCGTCGCGCCGGTACCAGCCGGTCAGCGTGTAGCTGGTTATATCAAACCCGGCAGAGTCGGGGATGCCAATGCCGGTGCCGGCCGTGCCGGCGAGCTTGGGAGAGTAGCCGAACTTGCTCTGGCCCTTCTCCAGACGCGAGGCGACCGTGCTGTTGATCTCGTCGTGGTCGTTGAGAGTGGAGTCAAGGTAGAAGTCGGCGACCACATCGGTGTTTCTCCCCTCGGCGCCTGCCGTATTCCAGCTGGTCGTGCCATTATACGCGTTCCATGTCGCGCCTCCGCCGGCATCCGGCGCCGCGCCAGCCTTGTAACCCTCCACCCACGACTGCTTCATCTCAATTATGTCAAAAGGCGGGTTCACGGTGGCATTGGTGACGTAGAAATTTATCGACGCTGACGTCACGGTGCAGTTGGTGGGGATCGAACTTAAGTCAAACTTGATCAGCGCGTGCGTGTCGTCGGTAGTGGCGCCGGTTGACTCGTCAATGGCAATTGAAGTGCTCGAGCCGTAGTTAAACGTCGGGTTGGTTTGGTCCATATAGGTGTCCGACGTTCCGGTATAGCTGGCCTCGCCGTCGCGGAAAGTATACGTAGTAGGCCCGCTGCAGTTCACTGTGATCTTCGGGCGCCGTGCGGTTGTTGCCCCCTCGGCAGAGTTCCATGCTCCGCCGTCGGTTTCGTCTCCATCCCAGGGGCCGATATAAAAGCCTTCATTAGAATTTGAGCCGTCCACCCATCCCTGCACAACGCCAATGCCGGTGGTATTGAGCGTCGTGGTGTTGAAATCGTTGACGGTGTCGATGTCCAGGGTGGCAAGCGACGTGGTGCCCGTCTCACTGAAGTGCCACACCGCCTCGTAGTAGTCCTGCCTCCACGTTGCCGTGCTTGAGCTCGTATTAGACGCACCCGCCTTATCATAATACATCTGCACATAATCGCAGTCCGTTGATGTGGCAATCTTTGGAACACGCACCCACCAATACCCTTCCCTGGTTGTGGTGGCATCATAAAATTCGCGCTCAAAGCTCAAGACTGTCTGGCCGTCATCAAGGCCGTCAATAAAAATCACGTCGTTCGCCGAGCTGTCAGGATCGTCAAATCCAAAATTCGTGGTAGTGGCTTTAACAAGCGCAGGAAATTCTAGCAATGCTTCAGAAAATGTCGCGCTTCTAAAATTAATTATTACTCTATTTTCATACGTCGTATCATACCAGTTGCCTGTTGCGGTTGGCTGGTCGCATGACTGGAAATCAGTCGTGCCACGCGTGGCAATGGTGCCATTGGCATCTTTCCATTTGAGATAGATGGTATAAAGCCCGTTTTCGGGAAAATTCGTGTTAGCGCACTCCCATGAATGCGTTTTTGGGCTCGCGCCATCAGCAATGGTAAAACCGGACGTGACATAGGTATACTGATTGGCGCTCCATAAGGCAGAACCCGCGCAGTCTCCCGTCACATACGTCTCGTCCGTGTCAGGAGTATTATCGCCATCCCTGTCAAAAAAAATCACATACTCAAGGGTTGTGCTTGCGTTTGTTTCTCCGGTCATCGAGGCTGATACTATTACATTGGCTGTGCTGGTGGCAAAAATCGTCCTCTGTGTTGTTACGGAGCTGATCGCGGCGGCGGTCGTATCTACCTCTAAAACAGGATCATTCGGCGTACTGGCGGCTTCGGCGGTGTTAAAAGTAACGTCATTCGTGGCCGATCCGGTAATGGGATCATCCACGGCATCATGGCCTTCGCGTATGCCAAGCTGTGTTGTTCCAGTCTTGCTGATCCATCCCTCGGCTGTTGAGTTGAGCGTTAGGGTATTATAAGCGCTGGTCGTGACGCTGCCAATATCAAGCGTTGCCGAGCCAGCCGTAGGATTATCCACTGAACCGCACTGGTCGTAGTCTTCCCCGACGAGCGAAGAGGTGGACGCCTGCGTAGTCTGAACAATAACCAGATAGTCGTTGCCGTCATTATCGCCGTTGTTTTTCGCAGTAGCGTAAATCTTAAGGCGCGCGGCTGTAATTTCATCGTTGTTCGCGATACCGGATGTATCAACTGGAAAAAAAGCGCGGCGCATTTTTGCTCCTCCGGAACTCGCCTCACTCCCCGCATTGCCCGTCGTCCCGGTGTAATCAGCCGTCACATTGTTATCGCCGGTCTCATCATGCGCCGTGTTCCACGTTTGAGATGAGGCCGTATACCCGACGTACCCATCGCCCGCACCGGCATAATAGCTTGTGGTAACATCCGTTGTCACAGGATATACAAGCTGTAGTTGGTCTTGAGACCGTTCAAAAAATGATTTGGAAATAATTTTTATAAAAAGATCATTTTAAAGCTCAATATCAATAGGCTCGATAATGCCGCTACTATCCCAAACGGCTGGCTGGCGGAAAAAAACATTGTCCACCCTAGTATTCCTCCCCCGAAGCGTTGCTTTATTTTTAAGTGAAGTCTTAAATTCAATTCTAATATCTTGCGATATATTTGCGGGCTCGGCCTTAAACACTACGAGTTTTCGAAGCTCATCGGGCTCTGCCTGCAATACATAGTCAATGCCCGGACCAAAAGCATCGACGTATGTGATTTTATTATTTTCGGCCACTCCCGCAACATGCAACACCGCCGTAGTAGTCGTTCCAAGGGTAATATTTGAAGGGGTAAATGTAGTGCTCTCGCCATCAACAATAAAAGACATGGCTTCATCGGCATACTCCGGAGCTTTGGCGATATAACTTGCCCTAGACATCACAAACGTGTTATCCGCCTGTTTTTCAAAAGTCGGGTCTATCTCAACCACATCCCCTGTTGCTTCATCCACATAATTTATATGTCCCAGAAAGAAAAAATATTTGAATTTATAATTTCCTGCTTTAAATTTTTTCACATTCAAAAGCCCAAGGCTCTCTGCCTCTTTTCTGTTCTTTGCCTTAAATCGCATTTCTTTCGCCTCGCGGTTGTCTTGCAAAAATTCTTTGATTTGCTGATTGGCTTCCCTCCGTATGGTCGGAGCGGCATCAACGGATGATATTGGATTTTTTTTCAAAAGGATAAAATGCATCCCCACTATAATGCATACGGTAATAAAACAAACATATATCAAAAAAGTTTTTCCCTTAAAAAATAAACTCATAATGCTAAGTGAGCTTGCGCTAGTTAAGTAGGTATGAGCCCCCTTTAAAGTTTCAGCCGAAGGCTTGAACCCTAGGCTCATCAGCCTTGGGCTGAGATCTGCCTATGGCATGACGCTCTGGAATCTTTTCCCCCGAGGCTTTCCCTTGAAACAAAGGAAGATGAATGATTATCACCCTCGCCCCCATGGGGAGAGGGTGTCCCGAAAGCTTCCGGGACGGGTGAGGGGAAGTATGGAAGCACTATTTATTTCTTCCCCACGATCACCACTATATCCGTCTCAAGACTCTCTGCTACTTTTGACGTTGCTTTTGGATAGTCCTTCTGTATTATTGCCAAAATAATATCTGCCGCCTCCTTTTGCCCGTCCTTATAGGAAATTTCCGCGCCCTTAAAATCAAATGCCTTCGCGTTTCCTGTTGTTATTGAGCTAAAGCCCGCCTCTCCAATTTTTTTAGCGTACACGCCGGCAAGCCCTAAAGTTCCGCTGCCGTTGAGTATCGAGATCTTCACCTTAGCTTTATCAAGCGGTGGCTTTGCTTCGTTTATTTTCGTATCCTCCACTATAATAGGGGCGGTTGTTGTGGTGGATGTAGCAAGAGTCTTGGGAGTTGTCGTTGAAGCGTCTCCTTGCGCTGGCGCGGGCTTTGCCACATCTGGCTTTTTTTCTTCCGCTTGTGGCGACGGCGATTCTTGTATGGTCGGGGAGAAATTTTCATCTTCCGCCGGCGGGCTCTTAATTGATTTGATGAAAATCAAAACCCCAAGCCCCAATACAATGGTCGTGAGAATAATAATAGCTATCAAAAATACTCCCTTCATCTTATCTTTTTTCTTGAGAGGATCTTTTCGCAAATTATGGGAATGCGTTTTTTTAAGTTTGGATGATTTCTCCGCAATGGTATCTTGAGGAACAAGTATTACCTGCCCCGCAGTCATAAAATACGGCTTTTTTATTCTATTGACTTTCACTAAAAGCTTCCAAGGTATATGGCACTTCTGCGCGAGCGACATCACGTTATCGGTTTCTTTCACGATATAATCATCCCAGCCCTTACCGGAATATTTTTTCTTTTTATACAATATGATGCCTACAATAATAAACGTTATCCCAAAAAGTATCGCGAGCAATACATATACATCGCGCCACGGAATAATGGTGACTGTGAGCGTCTCGGTGGTAATCTTCGCGGGCACATTTTCTTTTTCATCATAGGTAAGTATCGCCTGGAAGGTAAATCTGCCAAAATACGGCTTTGGCCATACCCAGTTAGTCGTAACCTCGGCCCCGCGCAAAAGCTGCCATTCTTTATCAATTATTTCCGGAAGGAATATTTTTGTTCTGCTCAAAAGCCCCCAGCCGCCCACATGAAGGCTTGCCTGCGGGCTTATCGTAATGTTCCCTTCATTTTTTGCCGTGATGAATATTTCGTAAACATTTTTTGCTATATTTTCAGATATGGCAAAATTCGTTATCTTGGCTTTTCGTATCATCTCGCCGGGAACGGTGTTATACACTCGCGCGCCAACGCGCGTTGAAATAGCGGCGCCGCTAAAGCCTTTTACTACCTTGGGCTGCGCCGTCATGGCGGTGATCGCCCCTGAATGTTCGCCAACGTCGGCATTCTCCGGAATGGTAATGGTAAATTTAATGTTTCTTCTCTCGCCCGGCGCTAAAGTCACCTCTTCTTCTTCCATTTTCACCCATACTCCAATGCCTTCCTGTATATTATTAGGCCCCGTTAACGCGAACGCGCCAATATTGCTTGCCTCGGAATCATACGGCTTTATGAGAAGATTCTGTTCACTTTCCGTGTCATTAAACACTTCAATATAATCTTCCGCCGCCTCACCCGGGCCAAGACGGTAAATAAACCAATCTCGAGCGCCATTTATAGGCGATGGCTTTATGCCAATCCCAGCAAAGCTTAGGGCGGAAACGTGAACCGGAGCAAGGTTTAAAAAAAGAAAAAAAATGCTTACGATAAGAAAACGTGCCTTCAGCTTTTTCTGAAGTATAGATATGGCCATATTTTATTTTTATTATGTGAATAACATCATGTATTATACCATATATTCGCGTCAAATAAAAAACCCGGGAATGTATCCCGGGTTGCAAAGTATATATTTAGATTCTACTGCAAATCATACACCATGGTTGTTGTGTAGTTGCTTGCTGAAACTGCCGCTGGATCGCCTTGCTGCCAGTTTGCCTCGGCAAACCAGTACTCGCCGTTAGCGGTAGCGCCTGTGGCGAGTGTTATATCAGCTTTTGTTGATGCAAAACATTTATAGCCCGTGCTTAGAGTCACGTTGCCAGAACATGCCTGCGGGCCTGAAGCTTTCACGCATCGCCAGCTGGTAAAATCAACGCAGAAGATGCCGGATGCGCTGGCATTTGCGCCGCCTGCTATGCCAATATGCTGCTGGAACCTGTCTTGTTCTTTTTGGCCTCTCCACATGCACTCGCCTGCGCCGTCATTGCAGCTTAAGTTAAACGTCCATGTGCCATTGCCTCCTCGAGTATCAGACACGCCAACGCCTCCTACTGCCGTGGCAGTGGAAGATTGGGCAGAAAAGCTGTAGGCAACGTTTGTAAATGCCTGCGCAGTTGAAGAAGCGGTAACGGTAAGGGTTCCTGCTGTCACGTTGAGGTTGGCGTTTAAGTTGGCGTTGCTTAACGCGAACTTTGAGATCACTAAAAATGCGAATATATTCACGACAATAATTAAAGAAACTACAACTGCCATTATTCTACGGTTAAAGTAGTTGGTTTCTTTGACTTTTTTGACAATAGTAAAATACTCGTCTTCGGTATAATAGCGCCATCCGCGGCTGTCGCGTTTGGCTTTTGGGATTAAGCCCTGCTTTTCCCATCGAAGGATGGTGGTCTTGTCGCGATCAAGGGCTTTGACAAGGTCATTGATTTTATAAACGTCTCTGGATTCCATATTTTTGTTTTTGTTTTTTTTGTAAACTTTTCATTTATAACCTTACTTCCTTTAAATTACGAAATGGTCATTAATGATCATCGCGAGCTCCTAATGGCGTGGCAATCTCCTGCCTCTTGCTGACTACCGGTCATCGCGAGCCCCGATATTCATCGGGATAAACTCCGCGCGGCGATCTCCTTGCACGGTGCGTAATGTCTGGGAATCCCTCGATTGGCCTCGGGA
>CAYJWS010000017.1:0-19541 GCA_964373925.1 uncultured Gammaproteobacteria bacterium | reverse complement strand
AGATTGCTTCGCTTCGTTTCATTGCGCTCACAATGACCCGTTAAAAAAGATGGGAAAAAAATAGATTAACTTTGAATTTTTTGATTCACGTATAATATAAATTTTATGTTCCCAATTTTACTGTGTCAATATCTCGCATCCCTTCTCCGTAACAGCAACTGTGTGTTCAAAATGCGCCGAGAGCGAGCCGTCTTTTGTAGCAATAGTCCATCCATCGTCAAGGGTTTCAATCTCATACGACCCCATATTTACCATGGGCTCAATAGCCAGCACCATTCCTTTTTGGATTTCAATTTTCGGCATTTTGTCCGTATAATAATTTGGAATTCTTGGCTCTTCGTGTACTTTATACCCCACGCCATGTCCCACGAGCGCCCGAACAATTGAAAATCCATGAGATTCTACGTATGTTTGCACCGCCTTTCCGATATCTGATATATAATTTCCCGGGCTCACCTGCTGTAATCCTATATCCAAAGATTTTTCAGTCACCAAAAGCAGTTTCTTTGCCTCACGAGATATTTTTCCAACTCCCACGGTGCGCGCCATATCAACAAAATAATCTCTTCCATCACGATGAAACTTAAGCCCTATATCAATGCCAACAATATCCCCTTTTTTTAAAATTCGCGAAGATGCCGGCGCGTGCACAATCTCGTTATTCACGGAGGTGCACAGTGTGGTTGGAAACTCGGGCTCATCGGTAGAATTTCTATATCCTTTGAATGACGGCAAGGCTCCAAGCTCGCGGATGCGCTTTTCGGCATATGCATCAAGCTCTTGTGTTGTTACTCCAACCATTACCAACTTTTGCACTTCGCCTAAAACAGATGCAAGGATCTTGCCAGCTGTTCGTACATGCTCAATGTCCTTTTCATTTTTTACATACTTCATATTATTTCAGCCCTAAGGCATGCGCCACATCTTTAAATACATGAGGTATGGATTGTTCGCCGTTAATTCGGCGTACCACTCCCATTTTCTCATACAGCTCAAAGAGGGGCTCTGTTTCCTTGTGATAAATTTCTAATCTCTTTTTTATTGATTTTGGCCTATCATCGTCTCGTATAATCAATTTTTTTCCACAATTATCGCAGATATTCTTAATTTTTGGCGGATGAAATATTGTATGATATGTCCTGCCGCAACTGCATATAAGCCTGCCGCCAATCCTGAATACCGACTCCTTGTCGGATATTTCAATAATAATGACATCCGTAACGCGCGCGATTTTTTCAAGCGCCGTCATCTGGCTTTTATTCCTGGGATATCCATCAAAAACACATCCGCGCTTGCGAGCGTCATCTTGCGATAATCGAAGAGCGACAATGGCATCCGTAATCTCATCGGGCACAAGCTTTCCTTTTCGAATATAACTTTCGGCGCGTATGCCAAGCTTTGTTTTTTTGTCAATTTCTTGACGAAAAATGTTGCCCGTGGAAACATATACAAACCCGAATTTTTCAGTGAGCATTTCCGCCTGCGTGCCCTTGCCGGATCCCTGCGCTCCAAAAATAAGTATGGTTCTTTGCATAATCTAATAAATAACAAATATTTGAGTTATGATAAAGACAATATATACGCCTAAAAGCGCAAGGCCTTCTCTTTGCGTAAAGCGCTTTCCTGATACGGCAAGCACAGTAAATAGAATACATAAAAAAATAAAGAAAAACAAGAGCACTAAAAAAGGCGCGCCAATAGAAATTTGTATGGGTCTGACCATAGATAGCATCCCAATGATAAGAACATTTGTTATTGCCGAACCAACCATATTGCCAAACGCAAGATCTTTTGATTTTTTTTGCCATGACCGAACGGTTAAAATGAGTTCTGGAAGATTCGTACCAATAGAAAACGCGGTTAATCCGACTAAAAATAAAGGTAAATGATATGTCTCTATAATTCGTAAAGAAACCGTTACGATAAAATGTGATGATATTAAAATAGCAACAAGGCCCAAGATAATAAAAAAGAATTCTCGCAAGTGTTTTTTGTCAAGAAAAAAATTTTTATGGTGCTCTAAGTCCCGTAAAGAAATAAAATTAATAAGAGCGAAATAAAGGATAAAGAGTACGGACCCCTCTATGGGATGTATGCTTCCGTCAATCATGAGAACTCCGGGCAGTATAAGGAAGATGAGAATCGCCACAAGCTCCTGTATGCTAAAAATATTTTTAATGCGCATCCCTTTGTTTAAAAATATTTGAAGCGGAGCAATAAGCCCGAACAAAACAATAATTCCGCCTATAAGATTGCCGTAAGAAATGGCACTCACGCCCAAGACGGTTGATTGTATTCCAATAAAAAACTCGGGCGCGGAAGTAAAGAACCCGAGTATAAGGCCAGAGAATACTATGGGAATTTTATAATCTTTGCTTATTTTTTTTACACGGGTAACCACAAAATCCGCGGATTTTCCCAATACCAAAAAAAATAAAATGAGAATTACGAAATAAAGAAGCATTATTTTTCTAAAATTTTATCATCAATACATTCAAGCCTTTTTTTCTGACGAAAGATGAAGCAGGCTGTCACGGTCAGTGTCGCTAATAACATTTTCTTTTCTAAGTTCATGGATAATTTTAACAAGCTCCTGGCGCGTTACTCCCCCATTATCAAGCTCGGCAATTAAAGCTCCCATAACAATAGGCCTTTGCTTGTAATCCAAAGAATGAATCTCTAAAATCGATTTTTTGATCTCTTCCTTGTTTTTAAATATTTTTGGCGTGTCTGATGTGAATAAGCCCATAAAGTATTAGTTTACAATTTTTAATTTTCCCGCTCTTATATTTTTATATTGTAAGCGGGATCCCGCCATATGGCGGTGACTAATTTTTAAATAATTTAAATTTGAAAATTAATTCATTCATTAAAAATTAATAATTGAAAATTAAAAATTCTAAACATCTCAATATCTGAAAATTACCATTTTATTATACCACAAAACCCTAACATACAAAAAGCAGATTCTAACAAAAATCTGCTTGTGTAATTATTATAAACGTATTTAGAGGGACTCGTAGTCTCTCATGCTCAGCTGTGACTCTATCTGCTTTACGGTTTCAATAACCACAGATACCACGATTAAAAGGCTTGCGCCGCCTATTTGTATATTTTGAATACCCGTAAATTGGCTTGTAAGAATCGGTATTACCGCCAATATGCCTAAAAACAACGCTCCCGCGAGCATAATTCTCTGTGAAACGCTATGGAGATAACCTGAAGTATGCTTCCCCGGACGAATTCCAGGAATAAACCCGCCCTGTTTTTGAAGATTTTCCGCGATCTGGTGCGGATGAAACACTATTGCCGTATAAAAATAAGTAAAGCCAAATACCAGCAAGAAGTACATGATTCCATAAAAAGTCTGGTTCTGAAAAAGCGCTATGGTGTTTTGCGCGAAGTTTGCCAAAAATTGCGTTTTTGCCCGTACAAAAAATTGAGCTATCATGGGCGGAAAAAGTATAATGGATATGGCGAATATAATAGGAATCATTCCAACTTGATTAACCCTCAATGGAAGATGGGTGTTCGCACCGCCATACATCTTCATGCCACGCACTCGTTTTGCGTATGAAACCGGAATATTTCTCTGGGCTTCCGTTATATAAACCACTCCCGCGGTGGTTATGACAGCGATTACCACAAAACTTACAATACTTATAAGCTGCGACTGGTCAAAATTGACAAGTATTTTCTGAATGCCGCTTGGAATGCTTGTTACGATACCGGCAAATATGATAAGCGAAATACCGTTCCCAACTTTTTTTTCCGATATAAGCTCCCCTATCCACATAAGAAATATCGTTCCCGCGCTCACGGTCATCATAGTTGTTGCCAGCGTCATCGGAGTGAACGAAGGAAGAATTTGAGCAGAAGATCTCTGTAAAAGCACGATCATTCCATACGACTGTAAAATAGCAAGTGGCACAGAAAGCATTCTTGTCCATTGGTTTATTTTTTGCCTGCCCGCCTCTCCTTCTTTTGAAAGCTCTTCGAGCTTAGGGATAATCATTGTCAAAAGCTGCAAAATAATAGACGCGGTAATATACGGACCGACGCCTAAAGCGACAACGGAAAAATTCTCCATAGCGCCGCCGGAGAATACATTCAAAAGCCCTAAAATTTGATTGTCTGAAAAAAACTTTTTTAAAGCAACGCCATCTATTCCCGGAATAGGAATATGCGCGGCAATTCTAAATATAATAAGCATTCCCAAAACGAAAAGAATGCTATTTCTTAAATCTTGCGATTTCCAAATTTGTAATATTTTTTTCCACCACATATATTCGGAAATTTCTAATTTCTAATTTTCAATTTCCAAGTAATATGTATTGGAAATTAGGTATTAGTAATTAGAAATTAGAAATTATTTAATTACTATCTTTCCTCCTGCTTTCAGTATAGCTTCTTTCGCGCTCTCTGAAAAGGCGTTGGCAACAACAGTAAATTTTTTCTTAAGATTGCCCTTTCCCAATATCTTTATTCCTCTGTCAAGTTTATTAATAATATTTTTTTTAAGAAGAACCCTTGCATCAATAATTTGTCCAGCGTCAAAATGCTTTTCAAGCGTTTCTATATTTACCGGAAGCATTTTTGGATATCGAATCTTTTGCCCCTTGAACTTTGGAGATGCTTGAAGAATTTTTTTCATGCCCATACGCTTAAACCCGCTTGTACCGGAGCGAGATTTTTGCCCTTTAATTCCACGAGTGCTTGATGTTCCGTGTCCGGAAGCATCTCCCCTTCCCACTCGCTTTCTCTTCTTTTTGGATCCGTGTGGAATCTGCAAATTGTGTAATGACAGTGCCATATGTGCTACGCTAAAATAAAAAATTATAACGATTCTTTGTTTTTAATTATTGGTTTTTGATCTTTGATTTTTTCATATGGCTTTACCTCTATGAGCCGAAGGCTTTTTATGGCCTGTAATGCCGCTGTGACATTATTAATTTTGTTCTTTGATCCTAAAATTTTTCCAACAATATTTCTTACGCCCGCAAGCTCAAAAACCATGCGAAGCGGCCCGCCTGCCTTTACGCCAGTACCTATTGGAGCAGGCTTGAGAAGAATTACGGCTGAGCCGAATTTTTCAGTTACGGCGTACGGTATTGTTTCATGTACAAACGGAACGGTAACCATATTCTTTCTCGCTTTTGCAACTGCCTTATTGACTGCCAAGGTTACGTCCGCGCCTTTGGCAACTCCCATTCCTACCTTTCCTTTTCCATCTCCCACGGCAACGCAGGCTCGAAAACGCATTCTTTTGCCACCGGCCATAACGCGCGTGACGCGAGCGAGATCTATTATCTCTTGCTTAAAATCAGAATCCATTCGCGCCTCGCGTGGGCGTTGAGCGCGAGTCTTCTTTCCTGCGTGTGGAGTGGATTTTTGTTTCGGTTGATTTTCCATATACGGTATAATTCAAGTTTAAAACTGTAGGCCATGTTCGCGCGCGGCGTCTGCTAGCGATTTAATGCGGCCATGAAATTTATAAAACGACTTGTCGAAGACAGCGCTTGTTATTCCTTTTTCTTTAGCTTTTTTTGCTATAAGAATACCGACCTGTGACGCCGCTTCTTTTGTATTTTTCTTTTTTGAGTCAACTTCTTTCGTAGAAGCGAAAACGACCGTCTTTCCGGAGGAATCGTCAATAAGCTGGGCATATATATACTTAATGCTTCTATACACCGAAAGCCGCGGCTTTTGAGAAGTGCCAAAAATCTTGGCGCGAACTCTCGCCCTTCTTCTCATCCTAATTTCATTTTTTCGTTTTTGAATATTCATATTTTTTTAGCGCATAGATATTGGGTAATAATTTTTAGCTTTTAGGTTATAATTCTATAAACTATTATCTATCATCTAAAAACTAACCATACATTACTCGCTCTTTGTTACGGCCTTACCAGCCTTTCTTCTAATAACTTCGTCAACATATTTAATTCCCTTTCCTTTGTAAGGTTCCGGCTTTTTAATTTCTCGAATCTCGGCGGTTGTCTGTCCAACAAGCTGTTTGTCTATTCCTGAAACATGTATAATATTTTTGGTTACTTTTATTTCAATGCCCTTGGGAATCTTATATTCAACCAGATGCGAATAACCAACATGTAAGACAAGGATATCTTTCTTTACCTCGGCTTTAAATCCAATGCCATTAATTTCCAGCTCTTTTGAAAAACCCTCGGTAACTCCATGAACCATATTAAAAATAAGGTTGCGGAAAAGTCCCCATAGGGCGGCATCTTTATGATCCTCTGGGTGCTCCACTTTTACAATAATGGTATTTTCTTGTTTTTCCACATGTACGTGAGGGTGGACATCGAGCTGTATCTTGCCTTTTGGCCCAGAAGCTACAATTTTATACTTCTCAATCGTAAGCTCAACTTTTTCCGGAATAATAATTGGTTTTTTTCCTATTCTGGACATAGTATTGGTTTGTAGTTGATAGTGTATAGTTTACAGTGAGCAATAAATAAATTTTTTACTCACTACCCACTACAAACTACGTACTGAATTATTAATATATTTCGCAAATAAATTCTCCGCCAAGTTTTCTTTTTTTGGCATCTTTGTTGGTCATTAGTCCTTGCGAGGTTGAAATAATGGCTATTCCTAGATTATTCAAAACCGTAGGTAATGTGCTTTTTGAAACATACACTCGGCGACCGGGGGTGCTAACGCGCTTGAGATGAATTATAGCCGGAACGCGCGGCTTTTTATACTTTAGAATAATCTTGATCTGATCGTAGTGCATATCCTTGCCCCTTGTAATTACTTCAAAATCCGAAATATAACCACTTTCTTTTAAAATTCCTAAAATCCCTATTTTCATTTTTGAATATGGTAAAACAACTTCAGTTTTTGACACTGCAAGCGAGTTGCGCAGTCTTGTAAGCATATCTGCTATTGGATCGGTCATATGTTTTTAGCTTATTTCAGCCATAGGCTGATCAGCCTTGGGCTGAAGCTTTTTAGAATATTATTCTTAAAACTTGAAACGTGAAACTCATAAATAGTAATATTATCAAATGAAATTTTTAAAGTTTTACGTTTTAAGTTACAAGTTTCAAGAATTTCTACCACGAAGACTTGCGGATACCCGGCAAATCTCCCTTATTTGCCAATTCCCTAAAACAAATTCTGCATAAATGAAAATCTCTCATAAAGCTTCTCTTTCTTCCGCATCTCCAGCATCTTCGCACTATTCTTGTGGAAAATTTTGGCTTCTTATTTGATTTTACAAATTGCGCTTTTGTAGCCATATAAAACTATTTAGTAAATGGAAAACCTAAAAGCTTAAAAAGTTCAATGCCTTCTTCCTGGCTTTTTGCTGAAGAAGTAATGGTAACCTGAAGGCCGTGAATCTTTTCAACTTCATCTGATTTGATTTCCGGAAAAGCAATATGTTCTCGAAATCCAATATTGAGATTTCCATTTTTATCAACCGACTTGAGGGAAATACCTCGAAAATCTCGAATTCTGGGAAGCGTAACATTAATAATCTTATCTACAAAATCATACATCCGCCTTCCTCTTAAGGTTACTTTCAGCCCAATGACTTGTCCTTTGCGAACCTTAAAATTTGAAATGGAAATTTTTGCCTTCGTCTTGATGGGTTTCTGTCCTGTTATTCTTAGAAGTGTTTCTTCCGCAATATCAATATACTTAGAATCTTTCGTGCCAATACCCAAACCAACATTAATAACCGCTTTTTGCAAACGAGGCACTTGCCAAATATTCTTATATTTGGACTGTTTCATTATTTGGGGAAGAATCTCTTTTTGAAATTTTTCTTTTAATGTGTTCATATGTTTTCTTTGCACTTTTTACAGACACGCGCTCTTTTTTTATTTTCTAAAATTTTTGTTCCCACGCGCGTTGGCTTGCCGCATTTAGGACATATCAGCATGAGCTTATTGATGTATATCGGCGCGGGAAACTGGACCTTCTGCCCCTTTTGTCCCTGGGCCTTTGGGCGCAGGTGCTTTACCATTAAATTCACGCCTTCAACCGAAGCCTTATGCTCCTTTGAAAATATTTGTGCCACCTTTCCTTCTTTCCCGCTGTCTTTGCCAGATAGCACCTTTACTTTGTCTCCTGTTTTAATTCTCATAATATGAATTGTAGTGAATAGTTTGTAGTTGGGAGTGGATAAAATTATAATTCTACACACTACTTACTACAAACTACAAACTGATTTCTATACCACCTCTGGCGCAAGAGAAATTATTTTTGTAAAGCCTTTTGTTCGAAGCTCTCTTGCCACTGGGCCAAAAATACGCGTACCCTTTGGTTCTTTTGAATCTTTATCAATAATGACCGCAGCGTTTTCATCAAATCGCACATAAATGCCATCTGTTCTCCTGATCTGGCTTCTGGTTCTTACGATAACGGCGTGCAAAACCTGCCCCTTTTTTACCTGCGTGTGAGGAAGCGCTTCAAATACCGAAACCGTAATAATATCTCCCACTCTGCCATAACGCTTTCTGTAGCCGCCGAATACACGAATGCAACGCAATTTTCTTGCGCCGGTATTGTCTGCAACTTTTACTATTGATCGTAATTGAATCATAGTCGTTAGTCTGTAGTGTGTAGTGAATAGTGAGTAGTTTTTTATAAAAATCTATAAACTACCAACCACTCGCTACAAACTATCGATTTAATATATCACCCTCCACCTCTTCTCCTTGCTGATTGGCCGTGTTTCAACGAATTGAACCGTATCTCCAACCTTAAATGTATTCTCCGGATCATGGACTTTGTATCGTGTATGAAAAGTGTAATGTTTCAAATATTTCGGATGCTTTTTAACTGACTGTACTCGCACAACAATAGTCTTATCCATAGCATCAGAAACTACTATACCCATGAACGTTCTTACTATTTTCTTTTTTGCGTCTGCCATACATTATTATTGTTTAGCTTCGGGCGGTTTTATTAATACGCCTTTTTTATTTAATAAAGTTAAAATCTTTGCGTTTTGTTTTTTCAGCACGCGAATCTCGCGAACATTTTTTACTTGCTTTAACGCAATTTTAAATCGCAAGCCTCTCAGCTTTTCAGCATTTTCATAAAGAATCTTTTTAAGTTCGTTTTCAGATTTCGTTTTTAATTCTTTGAATTCCATATACTATCCTTTTACTATAAATCTTGTCTTATGCGGCAACTTATAGGATGCAAGCCTGAGAGCTTCTTTTGCCAAATTCTCGTCGACTCCGTCCATTTCAAAAATAACCATTCCCGGTTTCACTATAGCGACATAATGGTCGAGCGCTCCTTTTCCAGATCCCATAGTAGACTGGCTCCCCTTGCTTGTCACCGGCTTGTCAGGAAAAACCCGAATCCATATCTTACCACCTTTTTTAATAAAGCGCGTCATAGCCCTTCGTGCCGCCTCGAGCTGGCGCGATGTTACCCACGCGTGTCCCTCTGCCTTCAACCCAAATTTTCCAAAACTCAAAGTCGTTCTCGCTGTCGCGTTGGAAATACCACGCCTTCTTCCTTTATGGGATTTTCTAAATTTTACTTTTCTCGGCATTAACATATGCTTTTAGTTTGTAGTTGATAGTTTATAGTGGATAGGATATATTAATTCCCTACTCTCTACTCACTATAAACTACTTACTTTTCCTACTTATTCTCCTTAATAAACTTCTCTCCCTTATAAACCCATACTTTTACTCCAATGGTTCCGTATGTAGTATTGGCAACTCCTCGTGAATAATCAATATCAGCGCGCAACGTATGAAGCGGCAAACTCCCCCATGTCAGTGATTCTCTTCTTGCAATTTCTGCTCCATTAAGCCTGCCGGAACACGAGACCTTCACTCCTTTTGCTCCCGCCTTTTCGGCTCTGCCAATCGTTTGTTTCATAATCCTTCGAAAGGCAATTCTCTTTTCAAGATCCGAAACCATCCCCTGTACAAGCAGTTCCGCGGAAAGATTGGGCGTCTTTACCTCTTGGATATTTAAATTTAAGCTTGTTTTCGAATCTAAAAATTTCTCTTTTATTTCTTTTTTAAGCTTTTCAACACCTTCTCCCGCGCGGCCAATCACCAATCCCGGCTTTGCCGTATGTATAATAACGGTGAGAGTATTTGCGGATCGCTCTATTTCAATCTTTACAACGGCCGCCTCTTTTAATGATTTTCTGATAAATTTTTTTAAACAAATATCTTGTTTTAAAAAAATAGCATACTCTTTCTTGGAAAACCAACGAGACGACCAGCTGTGAATCGGCCCTAACCTGAATATAATTGGATTAACTTTTTGACCCATAGTATTAGCTTGTAGTTGATAGTTTTTAGTTTGTAGTTGATAGGAAAATTTTAAAATTCTACACACTACTCACTAAAAACTACTTACTTATTCTTTATCCTGTCTTTCTGTTGAATAATTTTTTTGTAAAGCCTTTTCCACCATCTTTTTTCATTTCCTCTCCCTTTGCTCCACTCTCGTCCTGTCCCTTGTCTGATTTTCCCGCCTTTTTAAACTCTTCCCGGCTTAACACCTTTATATCGTCTTTTTTATTCGTATCATCTGCTGCTATTTTTTGTGGGCTCTTTTTCGTTGGAACTTTTTCCGCTAAAACAACGTGGAGATGGCATAGCCTCTTGCGAATCATTCCTGCTCGCCCAAAAGCGCGCGCGCGCCATCGTTTCAAAATCGGCCCTCCGTCCGCCGTGAAGGATTTTATATATAAATTATTTTTATCTAATTGAAAATTATTTACCGCATTGGCAACTGCCGATTCCAAAAGCTTAGTTACCGGTTCTTTTGCTATTCTTTTATTAAAATACAGCTGCTCAAGCGCCTCCACGGTACTCATTCCTTGTATCAATTGAAGCACCGCTCGAACTTTTGTGGGCGACATTCGCAAATAACGCAAACGAGCATGCACCAAAATCGGCGCTAGCTCAATTTTCTTCGCCTTGGCTGGATCCTCTTTCTTGCTTACTATATTGATATTTTCTTTTTTATCACTGCTCATAAAAGCATTTTCTTATGCACTCTTGAATATTATTTCTTTGGTTTCTCGTCTGCTTTTGTCGCTGGAGCCACAGGCGCGGCGCCATCGGTTTTTGCCTGTTCTTTCGCCATCTTTCCACCATGGCTTACAAACTTTCTTGTATGGGAAAATTCACCGAGCTTGTGGCCAACCATATTTTCCACTATGAATACCGACACATGAACCCTGCCATTATGCACTCCGATGGTATATCCTACCATCTCGGGAGTAATGGTGCAAGACCTATCCCACGTCTTCACGACCACCTTATCAGTGATCTTTATCTTTGATAATTTTTCTAATAGTCTTTGGTTTACGTATGGGCCTTTTTTAAGCGATCGTGACATAGTGTTAGTTTATAGTTTGTAGTGGATAGTTTATAGCTTGTAGTGATAATAAAATAAATACTCTACGCACTACTCACTATTAACTACTTACTTATCTTTTTATCCTTCTTGTAATAATAAATCTATTCGTTCTCTTTTTCTTTTTTCTGGTTTTTACGCCAAGCGCGGGTTTTCCCCATGGAGTTTTTGGATGCTTCAAGCCTATAGGCTGGTTGCCTTCACCGCCGCCATGAGGATGGTCGTTAGGGTTCATGGCCTTGCCGCGAACTCTTGGACGTATTCCCAAATATCTCATTCTGCCTGCTTTTCCATATCGTACATGCATCGCGTCCGGATTGGAGACTTGACCGATAGTTGCCATGCATTCTTTTGGCACCATGCGAATCTCGCTTGATGGCATTTTAAGCAAAGCGTATTTGCCGTCTATTGCCATAAGCTTAACGCTGCTTCCAGCGCCGCGCGCAATCTGGCCACCCTTGCCCGGCACAAGCTCCGCATTATGCACCAATGTTCCCTGCGGAATCACCTCAAGGGGCATTCTGTTTCCTGTTTTAATATCTATTCTTTTTTTTGAAGATACTATTGTGTCTCCAACCTTCATCTCAAGAGGAGCGATAATATATCTCTTTTCGCCATCGCGATAATTAAGAAGGGCTATTCGAGCAGAAACTATGGGATTATATTCAATAGTAACTACCTTTGCTGGAATATCATATTTATCGCATTTAAAATCAATGATTCGGTAATACTGTTTTACTCCGCCTCCTTGGTGGCGTACCGTAATCTTTCCTTGAAAATTTCTTCCTGATTTCTTTTTTTGGAAAACAATCAATCCTTTGTACGGCGAAGTGGCGGTAATCTCTTCAAAAGAACTTACCGAAGAATTTCTTCTTCCTCCCCCTGATCGTGATTTGTGTATTCTTACTGGCATAAAACGCAATTTTCAATTTTCCCGCTCTTATATTTTTATATTGTAAGCGGGATCCCGCCATATGGCGGTGACTAATTTTTAAATAATTTAAATTTGAAAATTAAATCATTAAAAATTTATTAGAAATTAGAAATTGGTAATTAGAAATTATTTAACTTCCCTCTCCCACATCAATCTTGTCTCCTTCTTTCAACGTAATAATAACTTTCTTCCTATCCTTAGTAACACCAGAAACTTTTCCATAACGCTTAATCTTTCCTGCTATTGAAATAACATTCACTTTTATGGGCATCACGCCAAAAATTTTTTTTATTGAATTTTTAACTTCAATCTTATTTGCTTTAGGATCAATCTCCACAACATACTTATTTTCCGGCCTCATTCCTGATGACTTTTCGGTAATATGCGGATGAATCAATATTTTTGAAGCGCCTGCATCTATACTGCCCGAATCAAGCTTTTTTTCTTTTTGCTCACTCTGAATTGGCGCAGTGTTTTTCTTTTGTGCTTTTTCGCTCTTCACAAAATGTTCGGCTTTTTCCTTCTCATCGCCAGATTTTTCTTTTTTATCTTTTTTTAAAAAATCTAAAATTGACATATATCACCTGGATTAAAATAAAATATTAAATGAAATAGTTACAATTAATTTTTTTTACCGTACACCTCGCCAATCTGCTTCAAGCTATCCTTTGATACGAGCAAAAATTCATTCTTTGCAACATCAATGACATTAAGGCTGTTGGGCGCGATAGTCTGGACTCTTGGAATATTGTTAAAAACTCTCACTAAATCTTTATTTTCTCTTGGTAAAACCACTAAAATGGATTTTTCTTTCTTCTGTACCTTGCCTTCTTGCTTTTTTTCCCCTGATTTCTTCCTCCGCAACTTCAGTGCTTGGAAAAGTTCATAAATATTTTTTGTCTTTTTCGCATCAAGGTTGAAATTTTCCAATATAAAAATATTATTTTTTTCCGCTTTATCCGAAAGAGACATTGTAATGGCCGCGCGTTTCACCTTCTTATTAATCTTCACTGAAAAATTTCTATCATTTCTTGGCCCGAAGCTAACTCCTCCGCCTCTCCAGATGGGCGAGCGGATAGAACCATGGCGAGCTCTTCCTGTTCCCTTTTGTTTCCATGGCTTTTTGCCTCCGCCTCGCACTTCACCGCGAGTTTTTGTGTGTGCTAAAGCTTCTCGTGAATTTGCCTGTTGCGCAACTACCGCCTGATACACAACATGAGGCCTTACTTTTACTCCAAAGATATCCTCATTGAGCTTCTCTTTCCCCGAAGCCTCGCCTCGCATATTGTACACTGAAACTTCTTTCATAAAATTAACTTGTTGTCTTGTTTTCAATATTCTGCGCTTCTTGCGCCTTGATGTCTTTGCCCTGTTTTTCCACCGCAAGCTCTCCCTCGCCCCGTATCCATACAAGGCTGTTTCTTGAGCCAGGCACGGCTCCTTTGACATAAATAAAATTATTTCCCAAATCAATTTCAATAATTTCAAGATTGGTTACTGTCACCTGATCCTGTCCCATTCTTCCGCCCATTCTTTTGCCTTTTAATACGTGCTGTACTCCGCCAGCGCCGATTGACCCGGGCATGCGCAGCTGATCTTTGTGTCCATGAGTTTTGGGGCTTCCTGCGAAATGATGTCGCTTGACAACGCCCTGAAATCCCCTGCCCTTGGAAACTCCCGTTACTTTTACTTTGTCTCCGGGGACAAATATGGACGCGCGGATTACATCTCCAATATTATATTTTCCTTCCTCATCTGCAGTTATGGGAAATTCTTTTAAAAAACGCGCATTTATTTCTTTCAAATGCCCTTTCATGGGCTTGTTTATATGCTTTCTTGTAAATGCCCCGATCTGAAGCGCGAGCGCTTTATCCTTATCCTTAACATGTTTTTTTACTTGAGTAACAATGCATGGCTCTGCCAAAATTTTGGTCACAGGAATAACAGTACCGTCTGCTCTGTACTTTTGCGTCATTTCAATTTTTTTTCCTAAAATAAATTTTGCCATACCTTAATTTATTATTTATATTTTATGGCACCCCGCCCTTTGTGTCAGATCAACTCTAGTGCAATACAATATAAGCACAAAAAAATATTTCAGATTAAATTCAGATATTCAACAAAAAGGGCGGAGCTTGCTTCTGTTTCGCTTCACAGCGTCGCTACGCTCCTTGTTCAGCGACAAAAGAAAAATAAAAATCTGCCTCAATGAGCCAGATATAAGCGAATGCTTTACTCGGGCAAATTGTTGATTTTTTTTCGCTATTTTTCTCCTTGAATGTGTATCGTGGCAATCAACAGAGGTTTTCTTCTAAAAATTCAGAAGATCTTTCTCTGAATACTGCGAATACACTCTTTGTATTTCTACATTTTTATCTCTACATCCACTCCAGCCGGTAAGTTCAAACTCGAAAGGGTTTCAATAGTTTTTGGCGTTGGTTCAATAATATCCAAAAGCCTCTTGTGAATTCTCATTTCATATTGATCTCTTGCATTCTTGTGTACGAAAGAAGAACGTAAAACTGTATACTTTTTTTTCTCCGTGGGAAGAGGAATGGGTCCTAAAATGTGCGCTCCAGATCTCTGCGCGGTCTCCATTATTGTTTTGGTAGACTGATCAATAATCTTATGATCATACGCACGAATTTTAATACGAATCCTCGGCCTCGTGTCATCTTCATTCGTTTTCACTTGAGCAGACTCTGTGATTTCCGTTTTTGCTGATTTTTTAATTTCTTCTTTCATGGTTAAAACAATGGTAACTGTTTATAATTGTAAGGACGTATAAGAGCCTAAAAAAATTTAGGCTCTTATATTTATTATTTAAAAATTTTGGCAACAACTCCCGCACCTACGGTTTTTCCGCCTTCTCGAATAGCAAATCTCTGTTTTTCTTCCAATGCTACTGGAACAATAAGCTTGACTTTTAAGTTGACGGTATCGCCCGGCATAACCATCTCTGTTCCCTCTGGTAATTCTATTTCGCCGGTGACATCGGCGGTTCCAATATAAAATTGCGGCTTGTAACCCTTGAAGAACGGCTTATGACGTCCGCCCTCTTCTTTTGACAAAATATATGTTTCAGCCTGATACTCTGTATGCGGAGTAATTGATCCCGGCTTTGCAATCACCTGACCGCGTTCAACATCTTCTTTCTTTACGCCCCGCAAAAGTATCCCGGCGTTATCCCCGGCTCTTCCTTCATCAAGCGATTTGTTAAACATTTCAATGCCAGTAACAACTGTCTTTGCCGTATCTTTTTTACCGACAATCGCAACTTCCTCGTTCACCTTGACTATTCCTCTCTCAATTCTTCCGGTAACAACTGTGCCTCTTCCTTCAATATGGAAAATGTCTTCGATAGGCATGAGGAACGGCTTTTCCACATCTCTTTTTGGCTCTGGAATATAGGTATCAAGAGCATTGGTGAGATCTTCCATGCATTTTGTCGCTGCCGCGTCACCAGGATTCTCTAATGCTTTGAGGGCGGATCCTCGGATAACCGGAATAGTATCGCCGGGAAATTCATATTTTTTTAATAAGTCTCGGACCTCTTCTTCAACAAGATCAATGAGTTCTGCGTCTTTAACCTGATCAACCTTATTAATAAAAACAATGATATATGGAACTCCGACCTGTCGAGCCAAAAGAATATGCTCTCTTGTTTGGGGCATTGGCCCGTCGGTTGCGGCTACCACCAAAACAGCGCCATCCATTTGGGCGGCACCAGTCACCATGTTCTTTACATAGTCCGCGTGCCCTGGACAATCAATATGGGCGTAATGCCTGTTTGCCGTTTCGTATTCAACATGCGAGGTATTGATAGTAATACCGCGCTCCCGCTCTTCAGGGGCATTGTCAATTTGATCAACGGTTTTTTGCTGAGCTGAAAAACCTTTCTTTGTTAAATACGATAATAGTGCCGCGGTTAAAGTGGTTTTCCCATGGTCAACGTGACCGATGGTTCCTACGTTTAAATGTGGTTTTTTTCTTTCAAATTTACCTGACATGATTTTTCTCCTTTATAATCTGGCATCCCAATAAATAAGATGTCAGCCTTGGATAATAATTTATTAATAATAACTTTATATAATTATTCATTGTAAACAAATTAAGAAAATTTGTCAAATTTGCAATCTATGCGGCTTTCCTCACGGTTCTTCATTCGTCACCTATTGGATTTCTTCAGTCAAGCGGCTCAAAATAGTACGTATCGTCTTTTGGCTCAATTACTTCTTTTTCCAGCGGTTCAAATTCATTTTTTCTTGAAATTTTTTGCGAAATGGTGTTTTCCCATTCAGCTAAATTTTCGTTTTCTTGAGCCGATCTCCAAATGGCAATATCGCGGTTAATTTTTTCTAAAAACTCTTCTTCGGATAAATTTTTTAATCCGGACGCGTTATCTATGAAACCCTCATAATCCTTGAGCGCCATGACAACGTACGCGCCATCGCCATTCTGATTAAGGATAATGCATTTATCTCCCGTCTTTTCTATAAGCCGGATAATTTTTTGAAAACTGTCATTCATATACTTGCTGTTATTTGCCTTTTGCTTTTGCTTTTTCTTTTTCACCGATAATCGCCTCGGAAACATTTCGCGGAGTTTCTGAATATTTCAAAAATTCCATATTATAGGATGCTCTTCCCTGGGATATTGAACGAAGCTCGGTCGCGTATCCAAACATTTCGGCAAGCGGCACTTCGCCGGACACCACCTTCGCGTTTCCCCTGTCTTTCATCTCAGAAATTTTCGCCCGGCGCGAGCTCAAGTTGCCGATAACGTCTCCCATATACTGCTCCGGAACAACCACCTCAAATTTCATAATAGGCTCAAGCAACACCGGATTTGCCGATCTCGCCGCCGCCTGAAACGCCATAGAGCCGGCTATCTTAAAGGCTGATTCCGAGGAGTCTACGTCGTGGTAGGAACCGTCAAAAACCTCGCATGTAATATCTATCATAGGATACCCCGCCAAAACGCCCTTGTCAACAGCTTCCTGCACGCCCTTTTCAATGGCCGGAATATATTCTCTTGGAATAATTCCGCCAACAATTTCATCTTCAAATATAAACCCGGCGCCGACGGCGCTCGGCCGAACCTTCACCCAGCAGTGCCCATACTGTCCGCGTCCGCCCGACTGCCTGATATATTTTCCTTCCGCTTCCGCTTCCGATCTTATGGTTTCTTTATAGGCAACCTGCGGCTTTCCTACAACCGCGTCAACTTTAAACTCGCGCTTCATGCGGTCAACAATAATCTCCAAATGAAGCTCTCCCATGCCGGAGATGATTGTCTGCATGGTTTCTTCATCGGTTGATATGACAAAGGTCGGATCTTCCTCCGCCAGTTTTTGCATGGCAAAACCCATCTTCTCTTGGTCTTGTTTTGTCTTTGGCTCAATGGCAACCGATATGACAGGTTTTGGAAAGGTAATGGACTCTAAAACTATAGGATGTTCTTCGTCGCACAGCGTGTGCCCCGTAAAGGTTTCTTTAAGCCCCACGATGGCTGCGATCTGGCCCGAGTACACTTCGTCAATTTCCTCGCGATGATTCGCGTGCATTCTGACGATTCTGCCGACTCTTTCTTTTTTTCCAGTCGTAGAATTCAAAACATAAGAACCCGACTTTAACGTTCCAGAATATACGCGGAAAAAACAAAGTTTTCCAACATACGGGTCTGACGCAATTTTAAACGCAAGTCCCGATAGTGGCTCTAAATCGCTTGGAGGGCGTACTTCTACTTTGTCAGGGCTATCCGGGCTGTGCCCGATAAGGGGAGGAACATCAAGGGGCGATGGCAAATAATCCACAACCGCGTCAAGCAATAGCTGAACACCTTTATTTTTGAGCGCGGCTCCGCAAAGAACCGGAATAATCTGACTGGTTATTGTGGCATGCCGCAAGGCTTTTTTTATCTCTTCAATCGTAATGGTTTCGCCATTGAGGTATTTATTAATAAGCATTTCGTCGGTTTCAGCAACGGCTTCAACAAGCTTTGCACGGAATTCCTTTACTTTTTCTTTCATGTCATGGGGGATTTCTATCCCTTCCACATCTTTGCCAAACTCATCTTTATAAGTAACTGCTTTTTCCGTTATGAGATCTATAATTCCCAAAAATGTTTCTGAAGCGCCGATAGGAAGCTGTATGGGAAACGCGCGCTTAGTAAGGCGTTCAAGTATAGAATTATAGTCAAAGTAAAAATCCGCGCCCATCCTGTCCATTTTGTTCACGAAAGCGATAAGCGGCACCTTGTATTTTTCCGCCTGCCGAAAAACCGTCTCCGACTGCGGCTCTACGCCCGCGACGCCGTCAAAAACCAATACTCCGCCGTCAAGCACGCGAAGAGAGCGCTGGACTTCAACCGTAAAATCAATGTGTCCTGGAGTGTCAATAAGATTTATTTGATGTATATCCGTACCTCCTCGAGGAGCCCAAAAACAGGTAGTAGCCGCGGAAGTAATGGTAATTCCCCTTTCTTTTTCCTGTTCCATCCAATCCATTTCAGCCGCTCCCTCGTGCACTTCGCCGATTTTATGCTTTTTTCCAGTATAAAATAAAATACGCTCGGAAACTGTTGTTTTTCCAGCGTCAATATGGGCAATAATTCCTATGTTGCGAATTTTCTCTGAAGGATATTGTCGGGGCATAACTAAGAAAATTTCTAATTTTCAATTTCTAATTTCTAAATTTTTTTCTTTCGGCTTAATTAAAAAACGAAATTGGATATTGGGAATTAGAAATTTTTATATTATCTATTAAACCTCGCGAAGTGGGCGAATGCTCTGTTTGCTTCGGCCATCCTATAAACATCTTCTTTCTTTTTAATTGCCGCGCCTAATTTATTTGACGCGTCAATAAGCTCGGAGGCGAGCTTTTCGCTCATCGGCATTCCTTTTCTTGCTTTTGCCGCGTTTATCAGCCATCGGTACGCGAGTGAAACCTTTCTATTGCCCTGGACCGCGACGGGAATTTGATAGTTGCCTCCGCCGATTCTTCGTGATCGAACCTCCACGTCCGGCGAAACATTTTTCATTGCCATATCAAACACATCCAAAGGATTTTTCTTTGTCTTCTCGGCGATAATTTCAAAACTGCCGTATACAACCCTCTGTGCCGTGGTCTTTTTCCCGCGCCTCATAATATAATTGATAAGTTTTGCGATATGAATGCTGTGAAATTTTGGATCTGATGCTATTGTTCTTCTTGGTGCTTGTTTTCCGCGCATA
>CAYJWS010000016.1:0-19800 GCA_964373925.1 uncultured Gammaproteobacteria bacterium | reverse complement strand
TAAAATTTCAAATCTTTTTTATCATCTTATATTGCCCCTCTAAACCATGATTCCTCTCTAATCGTTCGTGCCGTATCTCCTCTTATAACACAACCCAAAACAAACAAATACCAAAATAAAAAACACTCAAAATATCATTTTTATTATACCATAAAATCTAATATAATACATTTTTGACGGAAATAATAATATTATGCTAGTATTCACTAAGTTATAAAACCGTCCATTGATCCCTCAAGTGCAATACCAAATATTATAAATAGTTCTTTTAAAATACGATTATTTAAAAGATTGTAAATAACACCACGTCAAGGAGGTACGACATGAAATTACCTTTACTGTTTGCACTTTTGACCGCTTTATGTTGGGGCCTGTATGGTCCAACACTGGCTCAATCAAGATCGGCATTTCATAGTCCTTTTAAACCGTACGTATTAATAGGCGTTGCCTATCTCATGTGGGGCGTGATTGGTGGTCTTATAGGCATGGCATTTAAAAATGATACTTTCTCATTCACGAGCAAAGGAAGTATTTGGGGATTTTTAGCTGGAACTCTTGGCGCATGGGGAGCATTCACACTAACGTTATCTATGTTTAGCGGAGGTTCAAGCTATCCCCATATTGTAATGGCGTTAGTTTTTGGAGGCGCTGTTACGGTATCAGCACTTACTGAAATTCTACGAATTGGAATTAAAGAGGTAGATCCATGGCTACTCATAGGAATCGTCGGGATTCTTATTTGTTCTTTAATAGTAGCATTGCATACACCGCATGATCATCCCCCCTCTCCACCAACACAGTTAAATAGGTAAATTCTATAAATTTACATCGTATAAAAACTAAAAAGAGAAAAGTAATCCAGCTTTTCTCTTTTTTAAATAGATACTACTTCCGAAAAATCAATTGTACATTTTTTATACTTTCTCACTTGTTTCAAAAGACCATCAAATGCTTCTAGCACTTCACCTAAACTATACTCAAAAAAATTTTGCCCTCTACCAAGAAGCTTATAAGTATTTAATAACAGTACCACATATCGCCTGAATAAAAAATCTGGCATCCCCCACCATTGACAGCGATAGAGTGGTTCTGTAACATTATCAAACATAAGTAGCTCATCGAATTCCCGAAGATCTGGCCGTTCAATCGTCAAATAAAATTTATGGATCCAATGTAAGCGATCAAACTGCAATGACTCTTCTATCCGTCGTATTAATTCAGAAATTGAAACTTTATATTGATCAACAAACTTCTCTAGTCGTATTTTAAACAAATCTTCATCTAAAAGATGGTATTGCTGAAAAAGAAAATCAGCAGTAATGCTTGGATACTTTGCTCTTTTGAGACGCTTGTTCACTATCCATTGTTGGTGTTGAGTATGATAAGTAGTCCAAAATGTTCCTTGTGAAGAAGTGAGCAATAAAGAAATATCATGCACATCAAAAAAATAATATCTCCTTTTTAATCTTTCTAGAACAGAATCTAATACTTTTTTTATTGCCAGCGAATAGATAAATTTCTTTCTTTCAACTTCAAAAACAATCCTAAATATATTCTTGAGCCACAATATTTTTTCTATAGTAAGTATCTCACTTCTACTTTGTGCTAGACGACACAAAAATTCATCTAATATAAGTGCATGATTATTGTGTTCCTGCCATGCCTTTTTAAGTTCTTGGGTAAAATCTCTAATTCTTACAACATCTCCTGCTATTTTTTCTGAAGTTTCAAGTGCATTCTGTCGATACTCAATAAAGGCGGATGATTGTGTACTTCGAACAAGCTGCGGAATAGATAGTGAATCCAACTTTCTTTTCTGTTTATAATTGAGAAATCTCAAAAACTTCAAAGGACAAATCCTCCTTTTTTATTGCAATCCAAAATACTTTTATTTAGTCACCGCACATTTTTTCTTTTGTCTCTACCTCGGTTGTTAATACTTCCTGAATTGTAAATTCCATAAGGTTTTGAGTTAATAGTAAATTTAAGTTTTTGACTTACGACCTTTGTGTAAGGTTGATTTTATCATATAACTACGAGCTTTGTCAATCTCATCCAACAGTTCAGAAAATCGGGGAAAATTTCTATCCCGTTCTAAAATGCATACTTTCGGTTGCGCATGTTGCGCTATATAATCAAATATCCTCCAAATTTCATGGGGGACTCTTTGAGATTGGCTATCCTCAAGAACTCCATCTACCCACTCTCCGCCAGCAACATGTATTTGAACCACATAATCTAATGGCAATTGTTTTACAAAATCTATGGGATTAAAATGAAAATTGACTGAGTTTGTATAAACATTTGTGATATCCAGTAAAAGTCCGCATTGCGTTCTTTCAACAAGTTGATTTATAAATTCCACTTCGTTCATATCAAATTTTGGTAATTGGATATGATGAGTCATATTCTCAAAAATAAAAGGAATTCCGAGAAGCTCCTGAATATGATTTACTTTAACAGAAACTATATCCAGCAATTCCTTGGTATACCAAACTGGCGAGAGATGATCAATATCAATACCTGGAACACGCGTAATAGTTAGATGATCTCCATAGTATGGGGAATGAAAAATTTTGATCACTCTCTTTATTTGCTCGAGATATTCATCTTCAACGGGGGAGGCGGTAGCTATAGATAAATTTACACCATGAGGCACAATCTTAAATAAAGAATTCAATTGATAAATTTCTTGCTGTTCTTCTTCCGTCCATCGAAAATATTGTTCAGGAATAATCTCAACAACATCTATCTCTTTATAATGTGCCATAATATTCCCAAGTATCTGCGGGCGTACAGAAATTCCAGAACCTAAAAATGGGATTTTGTTTAATGTGCTCATATAAAATATATTATTCTCTTCTCTAAAAGAGATTGCAGTATATCTTTTATATTTTTTGATGAAACTTGTGAAAATAATTTACAAATATCTTTACCTAAAATTCCTTCTCGACAAAATAAAATGAGTCGTGCGGTTGTCTCAGATACTTGAAAAACTTTGACTGCGTTTTTACCCATTATTTTTTGGAAAAATAACCAAACATCATCCTGCACAACAAGAGGGGGTTGATTTTGTTGTACTGCTTCGATTATCTTTATTGGATTATAATAGAATTTGGCAATCTCGGCGTTTGGAACAATAAAGTATTTTGATTTCATCCATAATTTTGTCAAATTCATAGAAGGAAAAAAATGCTCTTTTTTAGAATATACAACTAGGTAATGTAATAATTCATACTTAAAAAGATCTGATGCATATGGGGGAATCTCTTTAATATTATAAATAAGTTCTGCAAAGTAATCACCGAAGTCGCGTATCTCTTCCGCATATATTTTAGGTATTACGGGATGAATAAGATAAAAACGATGGTGTAGCGCTTTCATTACCTCTCCAAATAATCTTAAAGAGACGGGAAAAGCAAATTCAATTTTTCTAAATCTATTTTTCTCAATAATCTTTGAAAATGTAAACAAATCTTTAGTATTCAAAAGAAGTAAAAAATTCTTCTCTTTATTGGTTAAATGATAATCTTTAAAAGTTTTATCTGGACACTTTGTAAAGAGAATGAGAAAAGTTTTATCAGTGAAAAGTCTGGCAGTAAACTGTTGTATCTCTATTAATGACATACATTTTAGTTTAAGAAACGGGGCTCAGTAAGTTTCAACACTAACTGAGCCCCAACAATTTAATTTTTTATTCTTTCCCAAGATGTGAATGTTCTTTTTCGATATCGGTCTTTTCGAGCTTTCGATAGATGGGTTTAAGGTCGCCAACATTAAATTGAGAAGATATTCTATATTCCCATTGCAGATCATGAATATCAACTCCTAAGATGTTGCATATTTTTTCCGATGATCTTGGGAGATATGGATTGAGCAATACTGCCAAGCTTTGAATCGCTTGCGTTGCTACAGCAAGATTTCGTTCAGCTCTCGCGAGATCGCTTTTAACTGTATTCCATGGAGCAGCGTCATTGATGTAACGATTTCCTTCCTCCGTTAAAGAAAAGATGGTGCGAAGCCCTTCACGAAAGCGTCCTGCCTCAATAGCCTCACCAACCGTGATAAACGACTTCTTGGTGAGTGAAATAAATTCTTCATCTCGCCGATCCAACCTTTCTGGAAATTTGACCCCGCTTGGGAAATTTGACTTCACTAAAGAAAGTGTCCGATGGACAAAATTCCCAAAGGTTGCGATGAGTTCAGAATTTGTCCGGAGAAGATACTCGGACCATGAAAAATCAGCATCGGCGCTTTCGGGTCCACTAACCACAAGATAATACCGTAAAGTATCTGGATCGAATTTAACAAGAAAATCAGGAACGAGAACAGCCCAATGGCGACTCTTGGAAAACTGCTTCTTCTCTAGAGTCAAATATTCAGATGAAATTATTTTATCTGGTAAATGAAGTTCTCCATTTCCTATCAAAATAGCTGGCCAAACAATTGTGTGAAAAAGAATATTGTCCTTGCCGTGAACATAATAATGAATGGCAGAATCATTTACCCAAAATTTCTGCCACAAATCTTTTGTACCATGTACTTGTGACCATTCAATACTGGCAGACAAATAGCCACACACCGCTTCAAACCAAACATAAATTCGCTTGCTTTCATACCCTGAAAGTGGGATGGGAATTCCCCATTGCGTATCTCTGGTAATTGCCCTATCATGTAATCCTTGCTCAAGAAATTTTACTGTAAAATTTTTGGCATTGATACGCCAACTTTGGCTTTTTTCAACCCACTTCTTGAGTTTATCTTGAAATGCTGAAAGCTTAAAAAAGAAATGTTCAGTTGGGCACCACTCGGGTGATTGAAAGCATATTTTACATCGAGGATTCACAAGTTGACGAGGATCTAATAAATTTCCACATTCATCACACTGATCCCCGCGAGCTCCTTGAAAATGACAAATAGAGCATTCACCTTCGACATAACGGTCGGGGAGAAATCGTTGGCAGTTCTGACAGTATGGAAGCTCTTCGGTTTTGGTATAGATATAATTTTCTCGATACAACTTTAAGAATATATCCTGAACTACCTTTTGGTGAGTTTCAGTTGTCGTCTTCGTGTAAATATCGTACGAAAAATTTAAACCAGATATAAGTGTTTCAACAAACTCTTTATGGTATTTATCCGCAATAACAGAAGGATGGACTCCCTGTTGTTCAGCCTCAACAGCTATGGGAGTGCCGTGACAATCACTTCCCGAAACAAAAAGTACGTCATCTCCATGTAGTCTATGATACCGAGCTATGATATCAGCGCCAATCAATCCAGCCACATGTCCGAGATGTAAAGAACCATTAGCATAAGGCCAAGCTGCTGCTACTAAAATCTGTTTCTTCATAATATGTATACTCCTTTCTCATGTTTAATTTTCAAGGATCGACCTAATTCCCAAGGAACAATAACATATATTATCATAAATAAAACAATTCTGTCAAATCTTTTTAGCTTCTTGGGTGTAAAGCAACAAAAACTAAAATCTCTCAATAATCTAAATAAGCATCGAAATAAAGAGTGATGATTAAAAAAAAATTTACTTATCTGTCTTTTGTGATAATTAGATAAAAACATAATACAATACTTACTTTTTTAATTTGATTAATCGCCAGCTCCAGTCACAAAAATTTTTGACATAAAAATTCAAATCTTTTTTATCATCCTGTATTGCCCATGAAGACCATATTTTTTCTCAAGACCGTGATCCCTTATTTCTTTTACAATTTTAAAACCTAATTTTTCATATAATCTAAGACCTGGATCATTCTTTATTGAAACATCAAGGGAACAAGTTTTATATCCTCCTTTCCTTGCTTTGATTATTGCATTCCCGACTAGCTTGCTTCCAATACCATTTCTATGCACTTCAGGGGAAACTGCCAAATGGGCAATATAATATGAATCCTTCTTTATTTTTGTTAATATCTTTTTTATTTGATGATTTCTATATAACATCCCCATAACCTCCATAGGTTTATGGCTTATGGCAACATAATAAATATCAAAAAGAGTATGTAGGAATTTTATTTCTCTATTATACCCAAGCTCAATACCCACCACATTATTATCAACAATTGCTAAGGTAGAAAATCTATGGGAAAAAACTCCTTTTTCTTTTTTATATAATTCTCCGAGTATGTCAACGATATTTTTCTTCTTGTACTCAAATATATAATCAAAAAAATAACCTCCAGTTGAATAAATTAATTTACCTGCTTTCAAAAAATCGTCTTGTCCACCATCACGTAATATTATTTTACTTCCGGTAATTTTTCTTGGCATATTCCTTTCTTATTTCGCTTTATAATAAAATGCAAAATATATCAAAATAATTATCATCGGTACAGAAAAATATGAACCTATCCAAAAATATTTCGCATCAAAAAATAAAGTGGTTATAACACCAAAAAAAGTACCAAACAAAGAAATAATTCCAGTTCCAATAATTATATATGATAGTTGAGTGCGAATAAATCCGTGGCTCTCTTTATATTTTTTAAATAAATTAATATATGCCCAAGAAATATAAAATAAAAAATACATAACAAAAACATTATAACCATAATTAAAAATATAATTATTTTTCGGTGGGTTGATCGTAATGCCATCATTAAAAAAATATAAATTAGGAGTAAATAAAAATAATAATACAATAAACCAAGAGAGAAAAATATAAAAAAGTTTCTTTTTTGAAAATATCGTTTTTTGGAATGGATAATAATATGAAAACATAAAAAAAGGTATAATGAGGCTTATGCCGCCAAACTCAACTACTTTCACCCAAAATATTGCAGCTTCTATATTCTTAGATTCTCTAAACATACCTGATCCAAACGTCCATTCTGCTAAAAATAAAATTGCTAATCCAAGTGCAATATTAATTTTATTCTTTGGGTCTCTTAACCAAATCAGTAGTGCCATTCCTAGATCCAATCCCGCCACTAAAATTAATCCGATATTAGTCCAATGCATATAATCAAATTTAATTCTAACCTCTGGTAAAAAAATTTCATTGGTACGTAAATATTATAATAATGAAACAAAAAAATAGAGTTTAAATTAATTATAATTATAACACAAAACCACCAAAAAACTCAATTTAATTGCAAAATAAAAAAGGCAGACGATTTTGGTCTGCCTTCATTGTGGTTATGTTTTCGGCGGGATATCGCATCCCAAAAGATCGGGAGTAGGATCAAGACCTGGCTCAGGATTTGGCACATTCACTGGAGCAAAACCCCCAGTAAACAAAAAATTTAAGGTTATTATCGCGTCAGTGAGATTAAGCGTGCCGTCATCATTAAAGTCTGCTGCATCCTTGCAGATAGGTGTCTGCGGATCAAGAAAAAGCGACCTTAAGGTGATAATAGCATCAGTAATATTAAGATGACCATCGCTATCGCTGTCTCCGCGCCTGAAGGGATATTCAACTTCAATAATCACTGAATCCTGATCCACATGGTCAAACTCGTCTCGCACAACCAGTCCTATCTCATATCCTCCCTTCTCAAGTTCTATCTCTGGCGCAACGCCATCAATAAGAAACTGGCTTTCAAGTGTCCACCAGTACATAAGCTTTCTGCTATCAGGATCTTGCGTTGCCGAGGCATCCAGGGTCAGCATGTTGACGCCGCTCGTATCCGCCATAATGGCTCGGTCAAGCCCTGCATTGGCCTTTGGCTTTTGGTTGAAATGTCCAGCATCCGTCCAAAAGATGAGATCTTTAATCTCGGTAGTTGCGCCAGGGCCAGATGAATTAAGCTCAAAGGTAATCTCAATGGTTTCGCCTTGCAGTTTGGAGATATTAAAAAGGCCGGAATTGAGCCATGGAAATTTCATCCCAATATCAGATGGCATTGAAAAAATCTCAATGGTTTCATTATTTGCAAGGCGATGAATTGAAACTTTCAGTTCAGCAATTTGTGGAGCAGGGGCAAACGTATAATCAAACCCAAGGTAATCCCATGTTGGCTCAATGGTCTTGGTGATTTTGAAACCAACGGGACTTCCAGTAATCATGGAAATGTGGGTATCGGACATGTGATTGACCGTACCGCCTCCAAAAGCAACCGCCTCATTGAATGATATTGCTCCATTATTAATCGGCGGAATATAGTTTTGGCATCTTTCATGGGTGAGAAGATAGTCATCTCGCTCCCAGAAAATTCCATTTCGAAGATACGGATGTACAAAAAATTGGGTTTCAAGCTCCTGCGCGCTACAAGAGCTGTCAGGACGATGAGCGCTACTCAAAGGTGACATATCAAAACCCAAGGTGCCATTAATTTGAGTTCTTTCTCGCCAACCAATACTCTTATAGAGCATAGGATTACGATTATCGTTTACTGTGTTTTGATACCAAGTATGTGCAAGTTCATGGCCCGCGCCAGAGATATTCACCCACACATTACAATTATGAGCGCTATCGGTCATAATGCCATGATAGAGATCAAGGTATACTTGATGCTGGGATCGCAGCTCAAAGACTTTGCTGTCAAATTCGCCGGTGACTATAAAATTATATCCTGCAAATTCCTCTGCTAAATCAAGCAGGGTAATCTGGCTTGGAATATGCCAACTGTTATGCGCCATTGTGAGAGCACAAACCGACACCACGTATGTTCCCATGCTATGAGCAATGAGATGGAGATTATTTGTGCGGGCGTATCCTCTTTCAGAAAAAAGTTCATTAAGCTTCAAGGCCAAAAGATGCGCCTGCTGGATTGAATTACTCAACAATTTTCCATATTGCAAAAAAGGCAAGTCAGCTTCTTTCATCCAGTTCCACGCAAGAATATTTACAGCGCCATTTGGGATTTTGCCATAAACAGCTTTTGCCATCTCCAAAGTCCAGTCCGGAAGCTCGCGTCTCTCTTTAACATCATTGCGGCCATGAGTTATGAGGATGGTAGGATATAGAATATTAAATTGCTTAGCGCTATTCTCCATTTTTTCCCACGACGACGTTGGCGGAGAATAAGAATACAGTTGAGCTGGAGAAGGTTCTCGAAATTTCAAAACATATGTTTGATTAAAAGGGGTCTCATAAAACCCGCCTATGATATATCCCCCATCGCCAGCAGTTGCTATGGAAAAAGCTCTCTCTCGATGATCTGCTTGACCATACTGCGTGTGCCATACTTCTTTTCCATTAAAGTCTGTTTTAATCAAATAGATATCCATATCGTTGGGAATGGCAACTATTTTCTCCCCAACAACAAGATACCCATCGGGAAGAATAGCAAGTTCATGTCCATACCCATAGTCATAGCCCCACCACCAGCGCTGATTGCCTCGAGAATCAGTCTTCATTAAACCGATATACGGACTGCTGTCTCCATTGGTTCCAACGATTAAAAAATCTCCGTTTGAGAGTTCATGTATTGATTTTCCGTCTTGCGGGCCATTATCGCCATAGACCTTGGACCAGAGCTTATTCCCCAATATATCTATTCTAAGTATGAGGAGGTCTCCTCGATCCCTGTCAGGTGATTGCGCGATACCGGTTATTGCAAATCCCCCATCAGAAGTCTCTGTTATCCCAAAACCCTTATCAATTCCTTTCACGGTATAATTTTTTGACCAAAGCTTATTTCCGCTATTGTCAACCGTAAGAATGAGCACAGAGCTTTTTAAGCTTCCAGACGAAGGTTGCTCCCACCCGGCAACAATATAACCGCCAGTAGATACTCTCTTAAGATCAAGGCCGAAATAAAATCCGTTTTGATTTGAAAATTCATGAGACCAGATAACATTCCCTTCATTGTCAATTTTTGTCAGATCAAAAGTCCTCCCCAAAAGAGACAATACCACAAAGCCTCCATCATGCCCAACTACAATATCTCGAGCTCCGGTAACTGAAGACCTCCAGTTCAACAGCTCCCCCTTTAGATTCATTTTCTTTAAGCTGTCGCAGGCAATAATGTAGCTATCGCCAAGCGCAAGCACAGAGGTCGCTGACTGGTCAGACCATCGAAGAGCCCATTCAACTTCAAGTGGCTTCTCTTGCGCATGAGATACATTCCACAGGGCGACAAAAATGATAAAACAGTACTTCTTCATGGAAAAACTCCTTGAATAAAAAATGTCAAGCAACTCCATTACTGTTGTAAAGAACAAAAAACGCAAATATATTATATCATGCCGAATTCAAAATCGCAAATCTCCATATTCCGGGTTTCCGAGGACTGCAATATGTATCTTAACTTAATACAATCTTTTTTACTCTATGTCCTCTTGTGCGCTTTCCATGAGTTGTGAATGAATACAAGCGTAATGCCTATAAAAATAATATAATTGCTCATATGAAATAATGGCACTTCGCTTTCTTGAAACAACATTATAAGAAATATAAAAAGGCCGATCAAAGAAAAAATAAAAAATGGCGGGATAATCTCACGCAATACAAACTCAATGGTTGAAAATAAACGAAGCATGGCTCTCTTAAAATGAAATGGCGTGTTATCTCGATATTGGCTACTTTTAAAATTAAAATATGTGATAAGTAGACTCCCAACCACCACATAAACATACATTGGTATTATGGGCTGAATCAAAAAGTAATAAGACATTTTTTGAAAAGAATTATTGCCGAAATAATTACCTGCAATAATCCCATAGAAAGGATATGCTAACCAAATAAGAGATAAAAAAGCAAGCCGCATGCTCAAAGGATTATCTTTCAACAAGAGAAGGGCGGATTTAAATAATTTAATGGATCCAACGGAAAGAAATGCTACAACAGCAAGCTCCATTGGATATAAAACGGTTCCAAGATCCCAGTCTGAAAAATTAATAGTCAAAATCAGCCACCATAGCAATAAAAAAACAGCTATGGCATGAAATATCAATAAAAATGCTGTGAATGTTTTTATATTTTTTCCCCTATATTGCAGAAGAAAAGTTGCGAGAATAAGAATTATAAGGGATGAAATATAAAATCCGATCATGTTTACGCCCTCAAAATAAATCCGAGAAAGAAAGATTATAAAAAGAGCGATGAAGTAATGTAAAACAACTTTCATAAAGTAATACATAATATGGAACAAATTAAGATTTTATAACCTTGATTATAACACACAAGCCTTCTTTCAGCCAAACGATTGCTTGTTTTAGAAACTTGACCAAAAATGTTAATAAAAGTATAATTAGAATGGTTAAGTTTACATTGTTCTTTAACAACCAAAACAATGGAACTTTTGTTCTAAGGCATAGGCTTTAGCTCTTTGAAAGGAGCTCAAATGAAAAAGGTATTATTTTCAGCGTCCATTTTCAGCGTTGTGGCTTTTCTTGCAAATTCCACCAACGTGCGCGCCCAAGCACCCACTATTGAGTGGCAAAAAACGTATAACTTCGAAGATGCGAGTGAGGGCAGAACGATTATACAAACGGATGATAATGGATTTATCGTTGCGGGTAGAGTACATAAATGTAATGTGCGTGATGAGAGTAAAATAATATACCCAGATACAGCAGAAGAATGTGATCCGGCCGTTAATGGTTATAGCTGGCTTCCGTTCATTTTTAAGTTAAATATGAATGGCGATATAGATGAAACCTGGACAAAAAATCCAAAATTTTTCGCCATCAGGGGCGAAAGAAATGGAATTTGGGGATGTGTTAATTCAATAAGAAAAACAACCACTGGGAATTTTGTATTATCCGGAACCATTAACAGTAAAATATTTTTTATAAAAATTGATTCTCTTGGAAATACAATAATTGAAAATTATTATTATAATCATATGTTTTGCTTAGAAATGTATTCCGGTACAATAGAAGAGGTTGACGATGGATATATAATTCTTTTTGGAGTACAAAATTGTAGTAGGAGTGATATCCCAGCAACACCTTATGTCATGAAAATAGATACCGTTGGACAAGAAATGTGGATTAAAAAAACTCCTACAGAATATGATGACAAATTCCACAGAGAAGATTACATTCCATTAGAGCAATGGACAGTTATACAGATAAATTCTTGCCTTGGCATTGGCAGATGTTGCGTAGAAAAAATACGCCTTCCGAATTGGAATTGTAAGATTTGGCAAACTTCTCTCTGTGATCGAAATCCATACCTTTCTTCAATACACACGACATCTGATGGTGGATTTATTGTGGCTGGCAGAATAAAAAACTCGCAAACAAACAAAGATGAAATTTTCCTAACTAAATTAAGCCCTCCATCCCAAACAACCCCGCCGGACCAAACACCTTTCCAGCGAGGCGATGTAACTGCTGATTGTCAAGTAAACATTACAGACGCTGTAAATATATTAAATTATCTATTTCGAGGAGACACTTCTCCGGGATGCCTTAAGGCCGCGGACGCCGATGATTCTGGCACAATTAATATTACAGATCCTATTTTTATTCTTACATACCTCTTTAAAGGCGGACCGCCAATACCTCCTCCAAGCCCAAACATAGGCAATGATCCTACGCCAGACGAACTTAGCTGTGTAAATTATATTTCACAGTGAAGATAGAATACCCAATAATTTTATATTATTGGGTATTTTGCTTTTATAATATAATTTTTTCTTGTCCGCAATCAACTAATAGGCAACGAGTTGCCAAAAAATTTTTAGACAAAAAATATTTATTATATTTTTATCAAATACTAAAAACTTATAAAGAATTGAAAAATGTATAAAAAAATTATATAATTATTACATGAAACACTTTTTCAAAATTACTCCCATAAAAGTAATTATAGCATTTTCTCTTATAATACTAGAGCTGGGTTTAAAATTTCTGTATACCCAAGGTATTGTAATAATAAATAACGAACCAGTATACAAGGGAAACATAGCGATAGGGCTTTTTAATTATATTGTTAAAATTATTTTCTTGCCAATTCAGCCCATAAGAGATATTACTACTCATTTGAATACTGTCGTGCCATTCTTCATCCAATTTATATTTTTCTTTATCTTCTATATCGGATATGCCTATATCGTAGGCTGTGCCATTGCATCTTTGGTTTCTCGGAAAAAAATGGGGCCAAACCCGTAATGTAGAGTTTGGCCCAAAGAGCTTAATGTTGCCTCAATAGATCTTGAGGTATACTGGAGTGCTTGATCGATAGCATCTGAATTCAAAAAAATATATGCCCGAAGTATTTGTCAGCCGATAGTTCTTATAAAAAGCGTCAGCTGATGTTGAGTATATGGGAAATGCCGGACACCACCACCCTGGAGAATAATAAATATTTACCACAACCAGCGGATCTGAAACAATCCAGTTAAACCAATTTTGTTTCCATGCTGCGGTCTTGGCGCTCCCATTCGGGCAGTATGCGACAACAAGGCTTAAGCCTTCGTCGAGAAACCATCCCTTCTCCTGCCCAGCGGAAATAGTGTCGTAGCGCGCTTGAGCATGAGTATCTCTAGCGCCGCATAAAACGCCCGCGAAAGAAAAACAGAGAACTAAAAAAGTGCTGCGCAACATACAGCGCCTCCAAAATGTAAAGAGCCAAAGCACATGAAATCCCTCGACAAACTCGGGAAAAAACATCAGTGCTTCTTTTTTATTGTCTTTATATAAAACAGCAAAAAAGAATCACTGAAAAAGAAAGGGGCGTTAGCGTTACATGCTAACGCCCCAAATATATTGTGTTATCGTCCTTTCACGACAACATTATCAATGTACGCCGCGTCAGAGCTTTCAGGATAATCCATCCAGCTACGAAAGCGTATTGTCAAAGGTTTTGTGCGATTATATGGCACAAGATCAATAGACGTATGCTGCCACGCCTGCACATTATACAGCGCGACATCATGGTGCCACACACCATCATATATATCGAGCCGTATGCATTCATATCCATAAAGACTATACGTGGCCCAGTCAAACTCCAGAGTTGCCTCTGTATATTTGGAAAGGTCCAAATCCAGCTCCATGGTTGCTCGCGCATACGTGCCAGAAGTGCTGTCGCCCATATATAATATTTGATCGCCGGAATTAAGAGGCATTCCAACAGATATAGGCGTCGTATCAAGGCGCGCCACTGGCACAGATCCTATGGCCGTGCGATTTACTTTCCATCGAGCGTCAATTCCCAGCTCGAAATTGTCTTTAAAAACAACTTCAGGGCCAAGGTGATACTTGATGATAAGTTGAGGCCGCAATGACGTGTCCAGATAATCCTGCGACGCGAATGATACTCCCTGATTCTCGCTAGAATTGGCAATATCATCTTGTCTTAAGATACATCCGCGATATGTTATCGCTCCATTGACAACAGCCTGCACAAACGCTGTCGCGTTCCATGTCCGCCACATGTTTACCGCGCCTGTCTGCGTATGCCACGTTGACAGATACATGCTCGGGATTAAAAGATTTGTCTGATAACTCGACGAATATGTCCCGCCCGCACTTGCCCAATTCAATAGGTTGGCGCGCTTGGTCCATGTTACATACGAGCTGTCAAAGCTTTGCGTCAACATATTCAGATACAGCTGATTATCTTTATACTCACTCTGGCTCAATTGATAGAGCTTGAGTTCAGCGCTCTCTATTGCGGCAAAGTCAGGAATTGCGGAAAAATCAAACCGTATGAGCGCGCGGCTGTATCTATTTATACCTTTGCGAGTATAAACATCTAATGTTTGAGAGTAAGGATTCTCATGGCTACCAGAAGCATTATTCCAGTCGCGAGAAATATTGGTATCAGAGACAGGCGAAAGAACAACCTTCTTCGGCCAAACAGACGCAACCTCTATGGTAATGCTCGAGGAATTATCGCTTTCGTTAGACTCAAGAATTTCATTTCCCAAATCAACGCTCGCCCACACCGTATACGTGTCTGGTAATTGCGCAGAAAAAACCGCAACCGCCAAAAAGCTTTCATTGGGAGAGAGCGCTGGGATAATTATCTTGTCTGGATCGAGGGTTATCGCACCCTGATTTAATGGATTTTGCGATGAAGCGCCGCATAAAAGCTGGCACGCGCCACTCGCGATATTTCCTCTATTCCAAATCTCAAATGCTATTTGCATGGTATCGCCAACGAAAACCGTTTGCGCGATATTTGTTGTCTGTACTATTACATTCGCTCGCAAGGCAAGCGAAACATCCAGCGCAATACTCGCGGTATTGTCATTTTCATTGCTTTCAAAAACTTCATTGTTTTTGTCTGCCAGTGCAGTAATGACATGGCTTCCAAAAGCAAGAGCGCCTATATTCGCGGAAAATGAATGTCGCGCGTATGATACCAGTTCCGGTATTGAAAAAACTTTTTCTTCAACGCCGTCTACTGTTAAGGCAAGCGCGCTTGGAGGACAGAGAGCCTGGCCATTATTTTCCACGGAAATCTGAAGAGTAACATTGTCGTCTGTTGTGGGATTTGTGTTCTCACACGCAATACTTGCCGTGAGATTAGGTACTATCGGCTGGGCGGGAATATTTTGCACCGCAAAGACAAGCTCCGCGGTTGCGCTTGGCAATGCTTGCGTGATGCCTTTAAGTCCGGCAAAATCATGGAGCTTGAGATATGCCTTGAGATGCGCGGTTGTGGGAAGATCGGGAAAGTGATCGGTATTTTTCATCTGATAGCGAAATGTCTCGCCCGGATTAAATACCCTGCCTCCCACAAATTCCACTGCTGGCCAGTATCTGGCATAGCTATTTCCCCATTGATCTATAAAATTGCCGTCAACTTCAAATCGATCAATAGACACGGACGCCGTGCCATTCATCTGAACCGTATAGTACGCTGTGGCATATCCTCCGGTGACAAACGGACCCGGTTCAAGAGCGCCAATTCCTTCCGTAAGCACGAATGGAATCTGCGGATCAGCGGGAAAAGGAACTATTGTCGGAGGCGGGGGTGACTGCGGGCTTTTTGTGGTAATAGAAGCCACGTCAGACCAACCTAAAATAATATTGCTTGCGGTAAGAGCCGATGCTCTGTATACGTAGAGGGTATTATACTCAAGCGAGTTGTCGCTGAATGCCGTTCCTGTGATTCTCGCGATCTCAACATTATTGCGATATATTCCTAAGGCTATTGCAGATGGAAACCTGTCCTTTACGACTCGGAGAAACACGGAATTATCGCCATCAAGCTCTGGCACGATGTAAAATCCATCGGCTGAAGGCATGGTAATATCTATTTCATTTGAAACATCAAGAACACCGTACACTCCGTTGACGAGCTCAACCCTATAGCGGTAGGTAGTACCAGGAATAAGATTCACAAAAGTCGCTTCAGACAAGGTTGTCTGATTGACTTCAACTCCATCCTGCATAATGCGATACCAGTCATTGCTCTCAAGAGAAAGGCCGCCTGTGCAGTGAATATACGCCTGCGTCTTGGAAAGAGGCCAACCCTTGATTGTAAGAGGTTCGCTTCCGCCTATGCTGGAAACCTTGACTGTTCCCAAGGGTGTATCAATCACTTGAGTTGCTACGCCATCCCAGAGCATGGTTTTATTGAGCGAGAAGTCTTGGCGGATATAAATACGTCCGCTCTGACCAATAAGATTGCCAATGGCAGTATCAACATATTCGTTATTTAGCGGAACACCATACAGCAGATCGCCCGCTCCATTAACATAGATTCCATAGAATGTCATAGTAATTACATGGCATCTGCGATGATCGGAATTATACATCATCCATGCAAAGCCATCTGTGAATCTTGGCTTTGAGGTATCTGGCTGTTCAAATATCTGAACCAAAGACTTTGTCTCGCCCCATTCAAAAACATAGGGTTGAGAGTGGTGAGGCAGTCCGAGCTTGTTGTGGCCATCGGGATCGCTATACAAATTATAGCTATCAAGAAACGCCTGACTTACTCCATCAGTATGCCAGCCGTCGGGAAAGTAACCAATAATAAATTTATTGTAGTTATATCCCCTTATAAAATCTGAGGGATCGTACCAGTTAGCAAGATAAGACTGACATTTTGTATAGCCACTATACCACCATTCTCCAGGATTTGTAGAACAGCCTGGCTCAAAATCGCCTTTATATCGTCCTTTATTAATGCCGAAATGGAAATGCGGTATCCACCCTCCATTCTCTTCCTGGCTTCCTAAAAACCCCAGAATATCTCCTTGATTTACAACTTGACCAACCGAAATTTGAAGATCATGACCACGCATATGACCAAGTACAGAGCATACGTACTCAAGATTATTGAAATTATGTTCAATAATCACTACGTATCCATAACCACCCCTTAAACCACCTCTTGCTGCTGCGTGCCTTACAATACCGGCAGCAGGAGCATAAACTGGCGTTCCTTCAGAAGCTGGCACATCTTCCCCTGTATGCCACCTATCAGGTAAATTACATGTGCCACCGAAATCATTACAGTTCGGAATCCAACTTCCACCATCACCGGAGGGAAAGATAAAACTATAGGAAACAGGCGGACCCTGTGCAATCACAATATAAGAGAAAGACAACATACTTACAGATGCGAAGATCGAAGCAAAGACGCTACGAAACATGACACACCTCCTTGAGGTAAAGGGTTGTAAAGAACATTATATTCCAATCACAACTGGTGATTAGAAAGAATCTCAATTGAGAGATTCTTTAAAGTAATTTAATAATTCTTTAACAACTCAGAAGAATCTCCCAAACTTTTATCTCATTTAAAGGACACGGTTTTTAGTAATTCTTCAAATACTTCAAAATTATCGATTGCATCTATTTCTATAAACCAATTTTCCATAGGAATTATAACAACATCAGAGGGCAACAATCCCATAACATCATTAAAATAGTAAGCCTCTTTACCATCAATACTAATAAGTCGATAACCACCCGTCGCACTTTGAAATAATTCAGGGCCATTTCTTCCATTATAGACATCTTCAACACTTTCGTTATTTATACGAGGTTTTATGAAAAACCCTATATCACCTGTGTATTCTATTTCTGGCTTTCTATCTGGAGGTAATAAGCCAATAATATTTTTATTCACTTCATTTACCCTCCACTCCTCCGGATACCTCACCTCAAACCCATACTCCTCATTTCTGTAGGTTTTCCAGTTGGAGGTGTCAATTTTGCTTTCAATAGTTTCGAGTTGTTCTGGTATTGAAGTTGCAAGGGGCGTTTGAGTTGGCTGGATATTGGTGTTTTGGTTTCTGTTCTGGTTTGTTAGAGTTTTATGTGTGCAACCTGAAAGAACCACGGTAAGAGCTAAAATTCCTGTTATTGTAATTGCTGGTCTCATAAACATAAAATAGCATCTATCTTAATCCTCCGCGTTCACGGCGGAAAGCCGAGAAAGTGATTGATGTATTACTACTTATTCAGACGTCTGGCGATAAAACTTGTTACAGTTTTGGATTTTCTGCGCCGTCGCATAAATTGCGCCGTCGCTTTGAATTTCTCTCTAATTTTAAATATGATTCTAACTTTTCTTTGACAAATTTTTAATCCTTGCGCCGTCGCAGTTTTTCTCATTTCTTCATTGCCACAGACATTTTACCATTTTTATGTATGAATTTCAATACCAGCTTACGCCCGGAGAAAGATTGGTAAAAGTCGCTTCAGGCAAGGTTGTCTGACTGACTTCTATGCTATTTTGCATAATGCGATACCAGTCATTGCTCTCAAGAGAAAGGCCGCCTGTCCAGAAAATATAGACTTGGATTTTTGTTGTGGAGCGGCCAGAGAGGGTGAAGGGTTCGCCACCTGAACCAGAAATAGTAAATACGGGGAGAGTATTGGTATTAACGACCAATACTCCTGTTGTCTGAGACCAGAGCATGGTTTTGCCAAGAGAGAAGTCTTGGCGGGAATAATATCCAGAAGGAACTCCGAGAATCCATATTGAAGAATTATTCCAAGAGCGTTCGTCCATGGTGGGGACGCCATAGGTGAGAGGACCATTATTATTTGCATATTGCCATCTGAAACCATCTCGAAGAAGGAAAGCCGCTCTTTTTGCAGGATTGTAAACCAGCATGGTATAGCCAGCGCCAAAACGTGGGTTGGCAGAATTGGACTGATAAAAATCCTGAACCCAAGCTCCCCACCATTCGTGGACATACGCTCCACCACCGTTGTTGTCGTGTGGCTGGCCGAGTTTATTATGGCCATCAGATCTGGTAAAGAAGTTGTAGACATTCAGAAACGCCTGACTTACTCCATCAGTATGCCAGCCGTCGGGAAAAAGACCTGCCTTCAGCTCTTTATTTACGGCTCTATAGCGATGACCAACATTATAATCAATATCGCAAATAAAATCTTCGCCTTTAAATTCACGAACAATATTATCTGCAACATCTATAGCTACGATACGTTCCATTGGGACAGATTCGCTATTTGCTGCATTTTCAGAAGGATTGCCACGGTGTAAACCAAAGTGAATATGATCCCCGAAACAAAACCCAGTACAGCCTTCTTTACCAATAATCTGCCCAGCATAAACATACTGGCCATTCCCAACAAAAATTTCTTTCATGTGTCCAGTCAGAGCAAACAAAGAATTTCCTATATCGATATTTATATGATTTCCAAAATTATTAGAATCAAAATGTATGTATGCAATTCCGCTGATGGCAGCTCTTACATTTTCATCTAAAAAATTTGAGGTATTGAGATCAATATCGTATTTTGTTGCTATTCCTTGATGTGAAGTATCTCCATTTACTCCTTGTACGCATTGACTTACATACCCATCATCAAGAGGCAAATACAATCTTGGTTGTTGGGCATGCAGATTTCCGACCAAAATATTGAGAACGGCACAAAAAATACCAAATCTTGAAAGCTTAATGATACACATGGCAACCTCCTTGGATTGATTGTAAAGAACAAGTG
>CAYJWS010000015.1:0-20116 GCA_964373925.1 uncultured Gammaproteobacteria bacterium | reverse complement strand
ATTTCGGGAGGCGCGGGGTCGCCACTCTATTCGAACTTATGCGAAGGATTTGAAATATCAAAATATCATTTTCTTCTCGTTAACGTGGATAATAACAAAATTACGGTGAGTGCGATAAACGAGAGTGGAGATCTTTTAGATATCACAGATTTTTTTGATTAGTGCTTTTGAATGAATATAAAAAAATATAAAAAAAATATATTTCTTATTCTTATTATTGCTGTGGCGATAATTTTTAGGTTATATAACATTGATACTGACGAAGTCATGACCGATGAAGGAAACTATGCCATGCGTGCCATAGGATGGAACGACTTTATGCAGTCTGGCACACTCACGACCCCATGGAATTGGTTTTCGAATCAAGATACGCTTCCTTTTTGGACGCTTTTGTCTTTTAATGACCATCCTCCATTGCACTTTTTTTTCATATGGCTTTCAGCGCAAATCTTTGGCGTGCATCTGTGGGCAGTGCGGCTACCATCGGTAGTATTTGGAATAGGAACCATCATGCTTGTTTTTTTGATCTTAAAAAAATTTCGGTACGTATTTGGAGCCTATTGTGCGGCGCTCTTTTTGGCAGTTTTGCCTTGGCATATTTACATAACAAGGCAGGCTATACAAGAAAGCGCTGTCATGTTTTTTCTCGCACTTACATTTTATTTGATTGTAATAGCGCAAACATGCTCTAAAAAAATAAAAAACTTGCTATGGATTTTAGCAGGGATATCGCTTGGCGCCGGCATTATAACAAAATATTCAATGGTGGTTATTGTTCCGATTATTTTTTATTGGGCAATAAAAAAAGAATGGTATAAACAAAAATATTTTTATTATTTTATTGCCGCAGTTTTTTTAATGGCACTTCCCGTAATTATTTATAACTACAATGTATATATATTGCGCCATCATTTTGATCTTCAATTATCGAGATTTTTTGGCATGGATACCTCCATTGACTGGCCTGCCTCAAACCAGCAGCTGTGGCAAGGGGGGATAACTTTCCTTATCGAATATTATTCAAGGCTTTACTACTGGCTTTCCATTTTTGGGATTGCGACTCTGTATATCGGATTCTTTTTAATCGTGAAGGATTTTATTTCATATAAAAGCACGCTTAAAGAAAGGGCAGGATCTTTGCATAATGGTGATATATTTATTGCGAGCTTTGGAATGATGATGGTTGCATCAATTTTTATTTCACTCACTCTTACCGATTCAGGGAGATCTTCTATTATAATTCCTTTTATAGCGCTGTCATTTGGATTGTGCGCAGAAATTTTTTATAAGAAAAAAAACACTTTTTTACTTTCCCTTGTTATTATAAGTATTGTTACGCTAGGCATCACCGCTCTTGGTGATAGGATAGGGAAAGTATTGGTGCCAAAAAAGATTTCCTATTCATTTTTCCGTGAACCGCTTGGATTCGCGGCTTGGGAAAATTGGCAGAAAAAAAATCTTGATATAACTGATTCGCCCAGACATTTTACTTCACTTTCTAATTGGCTTAATTATTATGAAAAAATAATTAAAAATAATAAAAAACCTATTATTGTCTATGACCAAAAAATGCAATGGTCGGCAACCAATTGGTATTTTTACAGACACGCATTTTATTCGCAGCAATTTCCTGTAATAGAGATGAATAATTTGATTGTACTGCTTTTACAAAAAAAGTTATCGCTGGAAGGAAAAGAGATCTATTTTATTCAGGCACAAAATGACGCTAGGGACGCATTCACGAAAAACGATTATTTTTCAAAAAAATTTGAAGAGATAACCCAAAATGCTGTTAATAAAAATAATATTGAGCCGATAATAATAAAAAACGAAAAAGATAAAATTTTTATGATTGTTTGGCGCTATACATGGGAGGCTGGTATGCTATAAATTGAATATTGCAAAAAAAATTGTTATTTGCTAATATAGTAACATTATATATATCTTTGATATATTTTTATTTTATTTATTATGGCACAAAAATCAAGGATTAGAGTGAGTTTTTTTCTAATATTGTTGCTTATAATAACGGCTGCGATTTTTGATTTTCCTTCTTATTATAATCAATTAGCAAATTTCGTCCAGTCAAAAATTAAACTTTCACTTCCACATATTTCGGGAAAGCCTTTTCTTTTGGGGTTAGACCTACAAGGAGGAACGCATCTTGTGTATGAGGCGGATGTAGCGCAAATTCCATCCGGAGAGAGGCCGACTGCAATAGAAGGTGTTAAAGACGTGCTTGATAGAAGGGTAAATACGTTTGGTGTTAGCGAACCTATTATACAGTCAAGCAGGTCAGGAGACACTTGGAACGTTATTGTTGAACTTGCTGGAATTCGCGATGTAAATCAAGCAATAAAAATGATAGGGGAGACGCCTCAGCTTAATTTTAAGCTTCAAAATCCTGTTACTGAACCGGTTTTATCCGATTCGGAAAAAAAAGATCTTGAATCATACAATACGGATGTCAAAAAAAAGGCTGGCGATATTTTAAAAAAGTCACTAAAGCCAAGCGCTGATTTTTCCGCACTTGCGAAAGAATTCTCCGAGGATACAACTAAGGATGCGGGAGGGGACTTGGGATTTGTAAAAAAGGGGGTATATGTGCCAGAATTTGAAAAAGTTTGCTTTGATGAACTTAAAATAAATGAAGTTTCAAAAACCCTTGTACAAACAAAATTTGGGTATCATATAATAAAAAAAATAGATGAGAGGGGTGAGGGAAGCGAGCGAGAGGTACATTGCCAGCATATACTGCTTAAAACAAAAGCTCCGCAAGATATTCATCCAGTTGATCCGTGGGTAAATACAGAATTATCCGGAGAGCATTTAAAAAAAGCTCAGGTTGTTTTTGATCCAAATGCGCAAACTCCTCAAGTTTCGCTTGAATTTAACTCTCAGGGAAAAGAAATTTTTAAACAGCTGACAACGGATAATGTTGGAAAGGTTATAGGAATTTTTTTAGATGGTGAAGTGATAAGCGCGCCTCGTGTAAACGAACCGATTGTAGGAGGAAACGCCGTAATCAGTGGAAATTTTGGAATTCAGGAAGCGAAAGTTCTTTCGCAGAGGCTTAATGCAGGAGCGCTGCGCGTTCCAATAAAGCTCGTGTCACAGCAAACTGTGGGGCCGACATTAGGAAAAATTTCTGTCAAACAAAGCGTCACCGCGGCAATCTTTGGACTGATTATTGTCTCGATTTTTATGATTATTTTCTATAGAATACCAGGGCTTTTAGCGGATATAGCGCTTTTATCCTATGGATTTATAATACTCGCGCTTTTCAAACTTATTCCTGTAACGCTTACACTTGCTGGAATTTCTGGATTTATTTTGTCTATAGGCATCGCAGTAGACGCAAATATCCTTATTTTCGAAAGATTAAAAGAAGAAATAAAAAGAGGCAGATCGCTTGATAGCGCTATAGATGAAGCCTTTAAAAGAGCGTGGCCGTCTATTCGAGACGGAAATATTTCCACGCTGATTACCTGTGTTATACTTATATGGTTTTCCACAAGCATTGTAAAAGGATTTGCTATAACCCTAATGATAGGTATATTGGTAAGCATATTCAGCGCTATGTTTATAACAAAAATATTTTTAAAGATCATTGTTAAAAAAGGCAGTGAAAGGTGGCTCTGGATGTACGGAGTTAATAAAAGAAAAATATGATTTCTATAACAAAAACAAGAAATTATTGGTTTATATTTTCTGGAATACTCGTTGCCACGAGTATCGTCTTTCTATTTGTATGGAAGCTTAATTTTGGCATTGATTTTACCGGAGGGAGCCTGATGGAAATAAGCTTTAAAGAAAACACTCCGCAAAGCGAAGAGATAATAAATAATATAAAATCTTCAGGAGTTATAGAAAATATTTCCGTACAGCAGATAGGAGAGAAGGGATTTATACTGCGATTCAAGGATCTCACTGAAACTGATCATCAAAAAGCTCTTGAAGCGCTTAAGGAATCATACAAAGAAAATGTTTTAGAGGAGCGTTTTGAATCTATAGGACCTAATGTCGGCCAAGATTTAAAAGAAAAAACAGTAAAGGCGGTTTTTATCGCCATAATTGGGATTGTTGCCTACATTGCTTGGGCGTTTCGAAAAGTTTCAAAACCGGTAACATCCTGGAAATATGGGGTTATAGCGGCACTTGCGCTTTTTCACGATGTTATTATCCCTCTTGGAGTTTTTAGTTTCTTAGGAAAATTTTACAAAGTCGAAATCAATGCTCCGTTTATAGCAGCAGTGCTTACTATTTTGGGATACTCGGTGAACGATACTATCGTTGTTTTTGACAGAATTCGGGAAAATCTCACAAAATACTATGAAGGCAATCTTGAGCACATTATTAACAAGAGCATACAAGAAACCTATATTAGGTCTATTAATACTTCAATGACAGTCATATTGACGCTGTGTGCAATATTAATTTTTGGCGGATCGACAATTCGCGATTTTGCCCTCGCTCTTATTATCGGTATAGTGTTTGGAACATATTCCTCAATTTTTCTAGCGAGTCCGCTACTTTTGATATTTGAAAAAAATACGAAAAAAAATAAATAAAAAAACCTTAAAAAAACAATAGGGCTAAAAAATTTAGTCCTATTTTTTAGTTTTGAAATTTATTTTTTTTGACATAAAAACAATGAAGTGTCAACATTTATAAGACACACATCATTTGACATATATATTTTTTTGTTTTAAAACTTTTAAAAAGAAATATTTTGCCTTGACTATTAATAATTTTTGTGATATATTAAATACATATTTCAAGAAAAGTAAGGCATGGTAATAATATTATCAATAAAATAAGCCAAATTTTATGGAAAAAGAAAATTCAATTTTAGATAAAATAATACAGAGCAAGCAAATACAAGATGCTTATCGTTTTAATCCTTTAGAAATTGTTTCTTATATTCTCAACAACCTTTCTTTTAAGGAACGCGAAGTAATAAAACGCCGATTTAGCCTTGATGGAGAGGAAAAACAAACTCTGGAAGAGATTGGAAAGCTTCACAATATTACGCGAGAAAGAATTAGACAGATTCAAAGCGCCGCTATTCGAAAAATAAAAGACTTGAAATCAATTAAAGATCAGGTTGATGGAATCGCCGGAACGGTCAAAAAAGTGCTTTCTGATTATGGCGGAATTATGGAGGAGTCTCATTTCCTGGATGAGCTTTTGGCATACTCGGATAATAATCCCGAAAACAGGCGCGCGACGCTATTTATTATTTCACAACTTCTTGATGAGCATATTGAGCAGATTAAAAGTTCCGAGATACTCATGGATGGCTGGAAGCTTAAAGTGCTTTCTCTTGATTTGGCGCATGAGGTTATTTCTATCCTTAAAGAACTTATCGAAAAAGAAAAAAAACTTTTAAAACTCGAGGAGCTTTCAGAAATGTTTAAAAATCATGAGTATTTTGAAAAAAATAACGACAGGATACGCACTTTGCTTTCAACAACACTCAATGACAGCACACTTAATGATGAAAAAATAACTAAGCTTCTCTATTCATATTTAAAGATAAGCAATAAAATAAATACTAACATTCTTGATGAATGGGGATTATCCCATTGGCCTGAGGTTACTCCAAAGAGAATGGGAGATAAGGTATATCTTATCCTTAAAAAAATAAAAAAACCAATGCATTTTATCGAGATAACCAAAACTATCAATGAGGCAAAATTTGATAAAAAAATTGCGTATCCTGCAACCATACACAATGAACTTATTCTAGATGACAGGTTTGTTCTTGTTGGAAGGGGAATATATGCCCTTAAGGAATGGGGATATAAGACAGGCACGGTTTCTGATGTAATAAAAGATATTCTTATTGCATCTGGTAAAACTCTTACGAAAGATCAGATTGTGGACGAGGTCTTAAAGAAACGTCTTGTCAAAAAAAGTACCATTTATCTCGCTTTAACAAACAAAAATCTCTTTAAAAAAAACGGTAATAGCTATATACTTGCATAATTATTGAAAGTTGTGCCAAAAAAGAGGTAAAATAAAAACAAAGAAAAATAATAATTGTATGGAATTTTTTGATTTTTCTGACATTCTAAACGCGGCTCAAGATCCACTCACATTTTCTCTTTATGTACTGAGAAAGGCTTGGGTCCTTTTTGTTTTTGGGGCGATTATTGGATTTGGACCAGTTGGCTATCTTGTGTACATAAGGAATAAATATGATGCGCAAAGGGAGTTCACCATGCTTGCGATTGATATTCCAAAAAATAACGAACAGTCTCCAAAGGCAGTACAGCAGATTTTTACTCAATTATCCGGCATTTCAATAACACAAAATTTCTACGAAAAATGGATTGCGGGACAGATGACGGAAAGCTTTAGCCTTGAAATTGTCAGTATGGGAGGATATATCCAATTTCTTATCCAGACGCCGACGAAATTTCGCGACCTTGTGGAAGCGGCGATTTACTCGCAATATCCAGATGCCGAAATTGTCGAGGTAGAAGACTACGCGCAAAAAACAAAAGGGCTTACATTTCCAAACTCTGAATATGAAATGTGGTGTTCAGAGTTATTATTGAATAATAAAGAATATTTTCCTATAAAAACTTACATGGAGTTTGAACATTCGCTTTCGCAAGAATTCAAGGATCCAATGTCTGCATTTATGGAAAATATGAGTAAGATCGGCCCCGACGAGCAGCTCTGGCTTCAACTCGTGGTCACACCGGCGCCAGACAGTTGGAAAGACGGAGCACAAGCCCTGATAAAGAAAATAATTGGCGAAAAAGCTTCAATAAACAAGAATGTACTTGATAGAGTAATTGACGCTCCAGTAAATATCATAAGCTCTTTAGGCGGGGTTGGCGCACTTTTTGGCACTGGTGAAAAAAAAGAAGAAAGGGCTGGGCCAAAAAATAACTGGATGTCTTTGACAACCGGAGAAAAAAGCGCAGTTGAGGCAATTCAAATGAAGATAGGAAAAATAGGATTTTACACAAAATTTAGAACTATATATATTGCAAAAAAAACTTCTTTTTCCAAGCCGCGTGGCGTAAGCGCCATTATGGGCTCAATAAAACAATTTAATATTGTCGGACAGAATGGATTCAAGTTAAGCAAACGATATACTCCGAGCATTGATTTTTGGTTTAAAAAATACAGGAATAACTCTCGCAAGAATAAATTATTGCGATTATACAGGTATAGAGCAAGAAACTTACATCCCGGGTATTATGGGTACGTGCTTAATATAGAGGAGCTTGCTACTATCTGGCACTTCCCAATAATGACTGTGCGCGCGCCGCTTCTTAAGAGAATTGACTCCAAAAAAGGTGAACCGCCCGGATCACTTCCCGTTGAAGGCGGATTAGCTTTTGAAGTGATAGAAGAAGGATCTCAAAGAGCTGAGGAGAGAGAGGCTCCAAATAAATAAATATATGGAAAAAAAAGAAGATATCGTATATTTTGCAAAAACAAATTATCGCGGAAAGCATATTAAGTTCGGAATCAAGGAAGATGACCGGCGAAGGCATATGTATGTAATTGGAAAAACTGGCATGGGCAAGTCCACGGTGCTTGAAAATATGATTGTTCAAGACATAAAAAACGGCAAAGGAGTCGCGCTTGTTGACCCTCATGGAGATTTTGCTGAAAAAATTCTTAATTATATTCCTTCAAACCGCGTAAATGATGTTATATATTTTAATCCCGCTGACATTGACTACCCAATAGCTTTTAATGTCATGGAAACGGTCGCGGAGGAACATAAGCATCTCATTGCCTCTGGACTTGTTGGTGTCTTTAAAAAGCTCTGGGTTGATTCCTGGGGACCTCGGCTTGAATATGTATTAAGAAACGCGATTTTGGCTCTTCTTGATTATCCCGGCAGCACGCTTCTTGGAGTCATGAGGATTTTAGTTGATAAAAATTTTAGAAAAAAAGTAATTTCAAGAATTCAAGATCCCGTAGTCAAATCATTTTGGGTAGAGGAATATTCAAAATACCCTGACAGATTCCAGGCAGAAGCAATTGCGCCGATACAAAATAAGGTGGGGCAATTTTTGTCAACTGCGCTTATCCGCAATGTTGTGGGACAGGTTAAGTCCACTATCAATATACGCGAAATCATGGATAAGAATAAAATATTGATTATGAATCTCTCAAAAGGAAGAATTGGCGAAGATGCGTCATCGCTTTTGGGAGCCATGATGATTACCAAAATTCAGCTTGCTGCCATGTCGAGAATTGACATTCCGGAAAGCCAGAGACAAGATTTTTATTTGTATGTAGATGAATTTCAAAATTTTGCCACAGAGAGCTTTGCCAATATTTTATCTGAAGCTCGAAAATACCGCCTCGATATCATTATTGCCCATCAATATATCGAGCAGGTTGAAGAGAATGTCCGCGCGGCGGTATTTGGAAATGTTGGCAGCATGTTATGCTTTAGGATTGGAGCGGCAGACGCGGAATTTTTATTAAAAGAATTCGAGCCGTACTTTACGGAAGAAGATCTCGTCAATCTTACCAAATATGATATTTATTTAAAACTCATGATTGACGGCGTTTCGTCCAACCCTTTTTCAGCAACAACCCTTGACCCTTTAGCAGAAAAAGATAGGACAAATAATGGTAAAAAAATTATAATGGTGTCGCGCGAGCGATATAGTAAGCCCAAAGAAATCGTTGAAGAAAAAATAGCCAGGTGGAGCGGGAATGAGGAGGATGAAAGAGAGGAAGAGAAAGTTTTTGAAAAAAAGGCCTTTTCACAACCAAGAAAAATAATAAAAGAATCCGCATTTTTACAAGAGCCAAAACAAGGAGAGGTAAAACCAAGAGAATCAGCCGAAAAAACTCCAAATGCTTATGTTGTTGAGTGTTATGAATGTGGAAATCCTACAGAAGTGAATTTTCGCCCCGATGGCATTCGTCCGGTATATTGCAAAAAATGTTTTAAAGAAATTAGGGAAAAACTCATTAAAGTATCTTCTATAGGCGCTGGAAATGAAGAGATTGAAGATGCGCCTTTGGAAAAACCAAAGGAAATTTCTTTAACTGAAGCTTTAAATCGAGAACCAGTTTCATTTTATTCAAAAAAACAGAAACAAAGTGAAAAGATTGAATTGCATTATACGAAAAAAAATGAAGAACAAGATGATGATCGCACAATAATCGTTAATGAAAAAAAATCTTCCCAAAAAGCAGTTCGGCCTGGAGAGGTGATACACATTTAATTTATTTTAATTTACACGCATTGTAATCTTAAGATTTTAGGATTTTATTTTCATAAACAGTATGAAATTATCATTCATAGGTTCAGGATATGTCGGGTTAACTACTGGAGCGTGTTTTGCAAGCCTGGGGCACCATATTATTTGCCAAGATATTGATGAGCAAAAAATACGAAAACTTAAAAAGGGGGAGTGCACGATATTTGAACCAGGGCTTGAAGATCTTCTCAAAAATGGCTTAGCATCCGGTAATATTGAATTTACGACAAATATAAAGCGAACAATTAGGGAAAGCGAGATTATTTTTATTTGCGTTAATACCCCTCCAAAAGAAGACGGGCACGCTGACCTAAGGTTTGTAGAAAGAGTCGCCCGAGATATAGCCCGATACCTTGACGAATACAAAATAATAGTTGATAAGAGCACCGTTCCCATACGAACGGCAGAAAAGGTGAAAGAAACTATAGAAAGATATTCTGACAAAAAAGTAAACTTCGACGTTGTTTCCAATCCAGAATTCTTGCGTGAGGGTAACGCCATTTTTGACATTTTGAATCCTGACAGAGTGGTGATTGGCGCGGAAAACGAAAGGTCAAAAAATACGATGCTAAGGCTCTATAAAACTATTATTAAGGATAAGAAAATTCCGATAAAAATTACATCAGTAAAAAGCGCTGAGCTTATCAAGCATGGCGCAAATACATTTCTTGCGGCAAAAATCTCATTTGCCAATCTTATTGCCGAAGTATGCGAGAATGCGCAAGCCGACGCTTCCGAAGTCTTAGAGGCCATAGGGCTTGATGAAAGAATAGGAACACAATTTTTACGTCCAGGAATAGGATTTGGAGGAAGCTGTTTCCCAAAAGATATAAAAGCTTTTAAAAAAACGCTTGAAGTTTTTGGGGTTAATCATTCTTTTATAGACGCGATTGAGAGTATAAATAACAGGGCATCGGAGCGTTTTATAAAAAAAATTGAAAAAATGCTCTGGGTACTGGATGGCAAATCCATATGCGTGCTTGGACTTGCGTTTAAGCCCAATACCGATGACATACGAAACGCTCCCGCGCTGAAAGTTATTAAGTATCTTAAAGACAACGGAGCAAAAATTCGTGTTCACGACCCAGTAGCCATGCCAAAAGTAAAGAATATATTTTCTGATATTTTATATTTTGAAAACCCATACGAAGCTATATCCGGAAGCGAAGCGCTCATAATGTGCACAGAATGGGACGAATATAAAAAATTGGATATGAAAAAACTTTTCGCCTTAATGGTGACCCCTATAATTTTCGACGGAAGGAACTTATTCAATCGAAATGAAGCGAAAAAATTAGGTTTTAAATATCACGGTGTTGGAAAACAGTAAAAAAACTTGACAATGAGAAAAAACTCGTATAGAATAAAATTAGCACTCTCATATATTGAGTGCTAATTATAAAATCTATGAATCCAAATAAATATACGCATAAAGTTCAAGAAGCGCTTCAAAGAGCTGTGCAATTTTCTATTGATCAGGGACATCAGCAAATATCTGCCCTTCACTTGCTTCATAGCATCCTCCACCAGGATGAAAGTGTTGCCGTTGCTATAGTAAATAAAATAGGAACAAATAGAGATATTATTTTAAATGAAATCCATTACGAACTGGAGAAAATCCCTAAAGTTTCCGGTGCATCATTTTTACCATTTTTAAGTAATGAACTTAACAAAATATTAATAGAAGCGGAAAATATTTCACAAAAATTTAAAGATGAATTTGTAAGTATAGAACATCTTCTCATGGCAATGGCTGAAGTTGACTCAAGCGGTAAAAAAATTCTTTCACGCTACAATATCACGCATCAGGCAATACTTAATGTCATGAAAGATGTTCGGGGAAACCAGCGAGTAACCGATCAAGATCCAGAAAGCAAATACCAGGCTCTTAACAAATATGCCCAGAATCTCACGGAATTCGCGCGGGCCGGAAAGCTTGACCCCGTTATCGGCCGAGACAAAGAGATTCGTAGAATTATGCAGGTACTTTCTCGAAAAAAGAAAAATAATCCTGTTCTTATAGGTGAACCCGGAACAGGAAAGACCGCCATAGCTGAAGGGCTTGCTCAAAGAATAGTGGCTGGCGATGTTCCTGAAAGTATAAAAAATAAAGAAGTGATCGCCCTTGATATGGGTTCTCTTTTAGCGGGCACAAAATTTAGAGGAGAATTTGAGGAAAGGTTAAAAGCCGTTCTTAAAGAGATAGAATCTGCCTCTGGAAAGATTATTTTATTTATTGACGAGCTTCATATTATTGTCGGAGCAGGCGCGAGCGAAGGGGCAATAGACGCGTCAAATATGCTCAAACCCGCTTTGGCGCGTGGCACTCTCCATACTATAGGAGCCACGACTATTAAAGAATATCAAAAATATATAGAAAAAGATGCCGCGCTTGAGCGAAGATTTCAGCCTGTGCTTATTGGCGAGCCATCCATTGATGACACTGTTGCAATTTTGCGCGGGATTAAAGAGCGCTACGAGCTTCATCATGGCGTAAAAATCACCGATTCCGCCCTTGTCGCGTCAGTTAAACTATCACAACGTTATATTACGGATAGATTTTTACCCGATAAGGCAATTGACCTTATTGACGAAGCGTGCTCGGCGCTTCGGATGGAGATTGATTCTATGCCCGATGAGCTTGATGTCTTAAAAAGGAAAATTACGCAGCTTATGATCGAAAAAGAAGGGTTAAAAAAAGAAAAAGCGCCTAAAGAAAAAATCAGAGAAATAGAAAAAAAACTCGCTGACCTTAAGGAACAGGCGGATGAGATTGAGGTGCATTGGAGGGCGGAAAAAGAGCTTATTGATACGATTAAAAAAAGCAGAGAAGGAATAGATAAACTCAAAATAGAAGCCGAAAGAATGGAAAGATCAGGTAATTTAGAGAAAGTCGCCGAAATTAAATATGGAAAAATTCCGGAACTTGAAAAAAATATTAAATCTGCTTCGGCAAAGTTAGTAAAAATACAAAGTATAAAAAAAATACTTAAAGAAGAAGTGACAGAAGAAGATATCGGAAGCGTTGTTTCCCGATGGACAGGCATTCCAGTATATAAATTGATGCAAACCGAATCTGAAAAACTTTCTCATTTTGAAGACCAGTTGAAAAAAATCGTAGTTGGCCAAGATAGGGCAATTTCCGTTGTCGCAAACGCCGTGCGAAGGTCTCGGGCAGGCATTTCTGAAGAAAACAAGCCAATAGGCTCTTTTATATTTTTGGGACCCACTGGCGTGGGAAAGACACAGCTTGCCAAGGCGCTTGCAAAAGTGATGTTTGATAATGAAAAATCACTTGTGAGACTTGATATGTCCGAATATATGGAACGCCATACCGTTTCAAAGATCGTCGGATCTCCTCCGGGATATGTCGGATACGATGAGGGAGGCCAGCTTACGGAGATTATCAGGCGCAGGCCCTATGCGGTTATTCTGTTTGATGAAATTGAAAAAGCGCATCCAGACGTGTTTAATATACTACTTCAGATACTTGATGACGGCAGGCTTACCGATGCCAAGGGCAGGGGAGTAAACTTTAAAAATACAGTTATAATCATGACCTCAAATCTCGGATCTGATATTATCAAAGATTTTGCCATTGGATTTTCCGATGAACCAAAAAAACTAGTAATTGATCAAAAACAGATGGAAGAGAGAATTCAGAATATTTTACGACATCAATTCAAACCAGAATTTTTAAACAGAATTGATGAAATAATAATATTTCATTCTCTTTCAAAAGAACAAATTTCAGAAATAATAGATATGCAGCTCAACGAAGTAAGGGACAGAATGTTACATAAGGGAATAAAAGTCCAGTTTACAAAGGCTTTAAAAAAGTTTTTAGCTGATAAGGGATATGATCCGGCCTTTGGAGCACGTCCTCTAAAACGCGCCATACAAAGTCTTGTGCTTGATGAGCTCGCCATGAAAATCGTGACTGGAAAAATCAACGAAGGAGAGCAGATTGAAATAGATGTTGATAAGAATAAAATTAATATAAGAAAAAAAAGCAATGTTAAAACAGTAACCACCGCAAGCTAAAAGTAAAACAAAAAAGAACCCATGTACGGGTTCTTTTTTGAAGATTATGATTTAAAAAAATGACGGATACTTTCGGTGTATCCGTCACATTAATATCAGGGAGATTTTTAGAAACATTAAACGGGATTATCAAATTTGACTGATTCGAGAAGCGCCTTATTTTGGGCTTCACACGCTCCTTCTGTAGTGATGGTAAGCGATTTTTTATCATCCATAATTAACTTTTTTTCACTAGGCTTTTTACTGTCCTGATGCGCGTTATCTGGATGCTTTGTTTTTTGGATCTTGGCGACAAATTTCTTTTTCGTTTCTTGCTTTTCTGGATTTTTTTCTGATGAATCTTGTGCTTTCTTCTCTTGATCATCTTGAATTTCAATGGTAATTTTTCCATCTTCTCTTCTGTCGCTTCGAGATTCCATCGCGTCTTCCAATGATTTCTTAATTTCATCCGGAGAAAGGCCTGCCTTATTTGCTTCTTTTTCATCAATGACTATATCATATGTTTCACCTTTATATTTTTTAGACTCAAAGGTGTCAAATCTCATTGACTTTTTTATTTCAGCAATGCCTAGGCGCTTTGCCTGGTCTAAAATATTGTTTTCTTTTGGCGTATTTTTTTGGTCTATTTTTGGGATATCTTGAGGAATTGCAAAGACAATTTTTTTTGCGCCGCACAAACAAATTGCGAAAAAAATGAAATATATGAATGAGACAAATAAAAACTTTTTCATACAACCTCCTATGTAAAAACCGGAAAAACTAATAAAAAACATTCATCGTATACGAGTCCCCTGATTGTAAAGAACTTAATTTTTTTAAAAAAGTACAATTCCCCCCCACATGTAATAATATCAAATTAATTTGATTGGAACAAATATTTTACCTCTTCGTCAAATAGTGTGGTGATTGAGTATCCAATAGAGTGGTAAAAATGCCAGCATCATTTTGGCAATATAGTTATGAATGTTTCTAAAACCATACGATACTCGCTTCATAAGTTTTATTTTTGTATGAGCTCCTTCTGTGTACGCGTTGGTCGTGTAATGGTTGAAATAATTTAAAATATTTTCTTTCCACAGTTTGAGCGTTTTTTTGAATGGCTCAAAATATCTTGAGTAATGAGAATCTTCAAGCAAGGCAAGAATGTATTCAAATATTTCTTGGGCTTGAGGCGTATTTCGCGCGCGATACATATCTCTCAGCTTCTCTTTTATGAACCACGCTTCATACAGGCAGGGAACCTGTCAGCAGTGATGCGAGCATGGGCAGAATTTTTTCAATGGTATTCACCCATAAACTCTCTGGCACATTGAATAATTGAATGGTATTCTTATTCATACAGTGGTGGTTAATTTTAGTTTTAACCTGGTTAGGTCTTGTTCTAAGCTAAGATTAGCACTACTTTTGAGTTATACACCACACTATTTATTATAGAGCCTCCGGATATTGACTTTAGACGGGTTTACCAATATCATTACGGTTGATGATGCATTCTATCACAATGACTGTGGTTCTATTCACTGCGCAACTAATGTTTTGCGCGAAATGCCATCAATCCCCTGGTGGAAAAGATAGTTTGGCTTAATTTCGATTATCGCCACAGTTAATGTCAACCAGTGAATATATTTTTTATCCGCTATGAAAAAATTTTTCAGCTCAATAATTTTAACCATCGGAATTTTTGGCTTTACCCAGTTCGCCTTGGCGGTTCCGGCCTCCGCCCAAGTCGCACCCCACAGCGTGGACGCGATTGTGGTGTATGAGGAGCTGGTGAATAATAACGTGCGATATCTCTTTCGTGGTCATACGCCGGCAATTCCAACCCAACCAAATCCGATCACCGGGTGGAATTGGTTTTCTGGAGATCCAGCGGCACCAACACTGGATACGCCTGGAACTATCGGGGCGGGAGGCGCTAGTGGCGCTCCGTTTCCGGCAATGCCAAAGGTTGCTTTTTCTCGTGAAGGGTATGCGATTGTTGTCTACACTCGGTTTACGGTAACTGGCCAAATCAACTGCGGCACAGCGGAAGATCCGTCCCTGATTGATAAATGGAAAGGTGACCTGCGCTGGGCGCGCTACGTTGATGGCACAGCCGGCATTGCTGACCAAGGCACAATCGTAGCGGCTGCAGAAAACGAGTATCACGTGGCGCCTTCGGTGGCGATAGACAATAATGGTCAAGGGTTAGCCATCTGGTATCACATTATTAATAGTAACCCGTGCATCAATAACACCACGTCAGGCATTCATTTTTCGCGCTGGAATGGAAACACCAGCACGTGGACCGCCTCTAGTCACATTGACGGAACCGCAAATCACACGGGCGTACCGCTTGGCGGTGGAGTGTTTGCATCAGGGTTTATTCAGCTTTCGACCGCTCTTAACTTCAATGCCGTTGTCGTCGATCCGGCCACTGCGCCCATTACGCGCCAACAGGCAGTGGCGGTTTGGTACGATTTTATTGATATGCAGTCAGAAATTTGCCCAGGAGATCCTGATCCCTATGAAGTCACCCTACCAACCTTCTGGCCCCGGCATTCATTTTGGGATGGTGACAGCTGGTCGGCGCCCGCGCTCATACCCGACCCGCCCAACAAGTGGAAGTCGCAGGTGGTCCGCGGCAAGCTGGATATCAGCCCAGATCAAAAAGGAAACTCCGTTCCGGTGTGGCCGGTACATAAAATTGTCAACGTCTGCGACAACGTAGCCACGAGTGAAGTTTGGTCAGCTCGGCATCGCGGGAGCGACAACGCGTGGCCAAAAAAAGCAGCGAAGTATGACACGGGAACTGATACGACCATTGCTTTTGACACGGGCAATGACTATCTTAGTTCACCCGGTGACCAAACGGCCACCAGCTACTTTTCAGGTCCACCGGAAGAGCCGTTTCACATTAAGCGTGATTTTTTTATCAGTAATACGGATACGTGGTCACTCGGTCTCAATTTGCAAACCCCGGGAATGCAGCTAACTAACGCATATCTTCCCCACTTCCGCAAACTCTTAGTATTTCAACTTTTCCCCAGCGCTATTATACGGTGGTACGAACAAGACCGTATTCCCAATCCTGACGCCACGGCCAGCGGCGCTATCGAGGCGGGCGCGCATCCAGACGTAGCCGCGCGCGGGGGGTCGCCAACGATTCCGCATCAGCGTCATACTATAATAAATTACATTACGGAAGATACTAATCTTGCCGGACACACGACGAATGTCAGTAATCGCATCCGTGCTGTTGGATCAACAAATATCATGAGTGAAGTATTTACCAGAGATCATATTGGGGCGAATACTATGAGTTATTATGTAAGACCGGGAAATGCGATGAGTGTGAGAAACTGGGGAGCAAATCAGGATTATGCTTTGCAGAACACTTTGCGCGATGTCATCTCGTGGTCAAAAGAGTTTTATCCAGCCGATGAATATATGCTTTTTGGTCAAGATCACGGTTTAGGCTGGAAAGGGATTTGCGATGACGACGCTAGCGGAAATCGCCTTTTGATGCCAGCCTTAAAAAACGGGATTATTCATGGTTTGCAGGATGCAGTAGACGATCCAATCACACCGGTGCCAAAAACATTTTCCCATGTTATTTTTGAAGCCTGTTTGATGAGTATGATTGAAGTTGGATATCAGCTAAGGAACCTTACGGACTTTGTTATTGCCAGCGGTGAAACCATGCCTCCAAATGCCGGTGTGGGAGGACTGGGTTTTCCCTACGACCATTTTCAAAATAAACTTATTGCCGATCCGTTTATCTCCAATAATGATCTCTCAACATTTTTAGTAAATCAATTTCAGGTATTTAATGATCCGGATGGCGCCAATGAAGACACGCTGGCGGCCTTAAAAGTTTCTCAAATTCCAGCGCTGGTAACAGATGTCAATGATTTGGCACAGCAGATAATTAATTATATTAACCCTGGCACGGCAGGCGCCAATGATAGGAAATTTAAAATCAGCGGTCATGCCACTTCCACGATTAACATGTTCACTTGGGGTTCTAATGACCACCGAGATTTATTTGATTTCGCTTTTGTGTTGAACAATGATGGAGCGCTGCCAGTAGCGCTTCGAAATGAGGCACAAGCTGTCTTGAACCATAGAGCTAATGTTATTACCCATCAATGGGCAGATACGGATAAGCATAATTGGGCTGGTATCGCCGCGCGCGATTTTAGCGGTCTGAATATTTGGCTTGAAACATCAGGGGCCGTACTGCTTAATGCTGGTGCGAATAGCGCGCTCTCAACCCAGTACCTTGCCACGGACTTTGGAACAGACGCTCCGAATTGGCACAATATGCTTCTTGCAATTTCGGCAACCACTGGAGTCCGATTTACATTAACTTCAACAGGCGTGCCAAATATGTTTGCGCAGGTCCAAGATTCGCAGGGCGGTGTTATAGGCGGTCAGATTACCGATCGATTGTGTCGCGGTTGCTATTCCACCATTGAAAACGCTTCCTGCAATGAGTTTTTGGATGATGACAGGCAAGAGATATTTATTCCAAGAAGTTCAGGAAGTTTCAACTGGACTGTGGACGGCACCCAGCTTGATTCAAATCGTTCCTATACATTAAAAATTGAATTTCTTTCAGATGATGGACAAGTTATAGATTTGCAGGAAATTGCCGGATCGCTCAATCCTGGCCAGACGAATCTTGGAGTGTACACCATTCCCCTTGGTGATACCGTGCCGCCGGTTACAACCCTGCAACTTGCCGGCACTCCAGGCCAAGCCGGCTGGTGGCGTTCAAATGTGACCGTGACGTTATCGGCGGTTGATAACGCCGGCGGTTCCGGAGTTCAGAAAACCGAATATAACATTGATGGCGCGCCGTGGGTGACCTACACTGCTCCATTTTCCGTCACTCCTGATGGGGCGCATGTTCTGCAGTACCGCTCCGTAGATAACAACAATAATGTAGAAGCCACCAAGCAAGAAACTGTCAACATTGACACAACACCTCCGGCCATTACCTGTCCGGTAAATGTGCAAAATGAGTGCACCAGTCCCTCCGGTCAAAACGTCAATGTGGGGGCCCCAACGACCGCGGATGCAGTCAGCGGAATTGCGGCAGTGACAAACAACGCCCCAGGACAATTTACGCTCGGCGCGATCTTGGTAACGTGGACCGCAACCGATGTCGCGGGCAACATTGCATCCTGTCAAGAAACAATCACGGTAGTAGACACCACGAAGCCCACCATCACTTGTGTTTCCCAAGTACAATTTTTTGAGGGTGATCCTGTGACGTTGCCAAATCCAACCGTGAATGACACCTGTGATGTCTCTTTGACCCTTACCAATAATGCCCCGGTCCAGTATCCGCTTGGGCAAACTCAAGTTACTTGGACCGCGACTGATGATTCTGGCAATTCATCTCAGTGCGTTACTACAGTCACTATCAACCCCCAGGCGATTGCTTGCGGCATGACCGTCAATCAGAACTTGATCCTCAATCAGGATCTCGCCTGCCCACAGACGGCTTTGAATGTTGGCGCTCATGGTATCACTATTGACTGCCAAGGCCACACGCTCACCGGTCAGGGCACGCACTTTGGTATTGACATCAACCAAAAGAGCAACATCACTATTCAAAATTGCGTGATTCAGAATTTTGCCAGCGGCATTGCCATTCAAGGCGTGTCCGGGTGCTCAAATATCTCCATCAACGGTAATACGTTTAAGAACAATGGTAATTTTGGAATTGACGCCGTGTGTTTGACCACGCAAAATGTCCAGATTACTAATAATATATTTGACACAAACGGGGTGAGTACTTTCAATAGCGGCGGCGGTATTGAAATCGTTGGGAGCGGCCATACGATGAGCAATAATTCGTTTGTCGGCGGAAAAGTCTACGGAGTTGTACTGCTCGCAAGTAATTCTGTCATCTCCGGCAATACTTTCACTGGAAACCTGCCGGTACAAAATCCTTTCCCTTGGACCGCGATTCGCGTCTGGGATAGTAACTCCAATACCATTTCCAACAACATTATTCAAAAGCATGATGTGGGAATTAAGCTCACTAATGCAACCGGAAATTCCATCTTTGGGAACACAATCATTGACAATGCCGTCAACGTCAATGTTGATCCTTCAAGCAGCAACACCATCACTGGCAACCTCATCGGTGGCGGCGAGACCGGGATTACCATTATTGATTCGCAAACTACGACTGTTTACACTAATCAGATCATCAACAACATCAACGGCATAGTGCTGCAAGGCAGCACGGGCAACCTCATCTATAACAACCGTTTTGAAAACAATCTGAACGCGAGTGACAATGGCACCAACACGTGGAATATTGCGAAGACCGCGGGTGCTAACATCATCCAAGGGAGTTTTCTGGGCGGGAACTTCTGGCATGACTACACGGGGCAGGATACTGATGGTGATGGGCTGGGTAATACGCTTTTGCCCTACACCTCGGGCGGCAACATTCAAAACAGCGGGGACTTCCTGCCGCTGGTTTTGCCTGTTGTGGATACTGATGGCGATGGCGTTCCTAACAACACCGACAACTGTCCAACAACTGCAAATCCCGGCCAAGAAGATGCTGACGCCAACGGCATTGGCAACGCCTGCAATCAAGCCGAAGACCAAGATGGCGATGAGTACGCGAATAATTTAGATAACTGCCCGACCACTTCAAATCCAACACAACTTGATAGCGACGGCGATGGCATTGGCGATGCTTGCGATAACTGCGTGAATCTTGCCAATCCCGATCAACTCGATACCAATACCAACGGCATCGGCGATGCCTGCGAGATTAAATTCCGCCGCGCGGACGCCAACGG
>CAYJWS010000014.1:0-21345 GCA_964373925.1 uncultured Gammaproteobacteria bacterium | reverse complement strand
GTTATATCTCTCAGCGCCCTTTTCGCGCGCCGGTGCCGATAGACTGCATTCTATGAACGTGCTGGCATATAAAATAGGTTCCGGCGAATGCAATAATTATCCTCTTATAGAGCATATAGCCTCGTTTGGCAAGCCTATCATTCTTAGCACCGGAATGAATGATATTCAATCGGTGCAAAAAGGAGTAGATATTTTTAGAAAAAATAAAAACCCATTCGCATTGCTTCACTGCACATCCATGTACCCAACGCCGTATGAAAATGTCCGGCTTGGCGCCCTTCACGAGTTTGAGAATGCCTTTCCGGATGCCGTGCTGGGATTAAGCGACCACTCACTGGGAAACTATACATGCTTTGGTGCAGTAGCGCTTGGAGCTTCCATTCTTGAAAAGCATTTTACTTCGGATAAAACTTGGCCAGGCCCGGATGTTTCTATATCAATTGATCCGCACGAACTCAAGGATCTTATAGGCGGATCTCGCGCGATTCATAAGGCGCTGGGAGGAAAAAAAGATATTCTCCCTCAAGAAAAACCAACTATAGATTTCGCGTATGCGTGCGTTGTTTCCATTAAAGACATAAAAAACGGCGAGGCTTTTACTAAAAAAAATATCTGGGTGAAGCGTCCGGGAACGGGAGAAATAAAAGCAATTGACTTCGAAAAAGTTTTAGGAAAGAAATCCAAGAAAGATATTCCTAATAATGCCCAAATATCGTGGAAAGACATACAATAATATGAATAATAATTCAAAAAAAAGAATAGCCTTTATAACTGGCACTCGCGCGGATTTTGGAAAATTAAAATCACTTATAGCGATATTAAATGAATCGGATCTTTTTGACATTCATATTTTTGCCACCGGCATGCACATGCTCGCAAATTATGGATATACGGTTGATGAGATCTTAAAATGCGGTTTTCCAAATATACACACATATATCAACCATACAACGCAAACTCCTCTTCAAAATATTTTAGCCAGCACGCTTACGGGCTTTGGGAACTTCATACAGCTCATAAAACCCGACATGGTTGTTGTCCATGGCGATAGAATAGAGGCTCTTGCAGGAGCGCTTGTCGGATCTTTTAATAATATTTTAGTTGCGCATATCGAAGGCGGAGAGGTGTCTGGAACCATAGATGAGCATATCAGGCATTCTGTGAGCAAAATGTCACACCTCCATTTTGTCGCTAATGAAGAGGCGAAAAAACGACTCATTCAGCTAGGGGAAGATATAAACAATATTTTTGTAATAGGATCTCCAGATCTTGATATAATGAACTCGGAATCTCTGCCAAGTATCGCCGAGGCAAAGGCGCGATACAATATCCCTTTTGAAAAATACGCTTTATGTATTTACCATGCCGTAACCTCCGAGATAGATACCCTGTATGCTCAAACGAATAATGTTGTAGGTGCTATTTTGGAATCGGGCCTTAATTACGTGATAATTTATCCGAATAATGACCCCGGGACAGACATAATACGAAACATATACAATCAAAAAATATTTAATAATAATAAGTATAAAATATTTCCGTCAATTCGATTTGAACATTTTTTAACATTACTCAAAAACTCGCAATGCATTGTCGGAAATTCCAGCGCCGGAATCCGCGAAGCTCCCTACTATGGAATTCCTACGATTAATATAGGCACGAGACAAAACAACAGGGTGAATAATGAAAATTGCAAGAGCATATTCAATTGCGGATATGAAAAAAATGAAATTCTTCAGTGTATCAAAAAAGTAGTAGAAAATAATCTGCGTTTTGAAAAGACAAAAATATTTGGCGATGGATCTTCCCACCAAAAATTTTATAACATAATCAGAGACGAAAGCATCTGGAAAAGAAAGATACAAAAACAATTTTTAGATATTAATTTTAATCTATGAGTATTCTCGCCATTATCCCCGCGCGAGGCGGGTCCAAGGGAATCCCTAAAAAAAATATTTATCCCGTGGGCGGAAAACCGCTTATTGCCTGGACAATAGAAGCCGCGAAAAACTCCCGATATATAACAAAAATAGTTGTTTCATCCGACAACGACGATATTTTAGATGTCGCGAAAGCATTTGGAGCAATACCCGTTAAAAGGCCTGATAGCCTCGCGACCGACACAGCGCCTCCAGAGCCTCTTATACCGCATGTTCTTGAATATATGCAAAATATCTATGATTACGTGCCTGAAACGCTCATCTATCTTCAGCCCACTTCCCCATTAAGAAACGAACACCATATTGACGAAGCGTACGAACTCTTTTTACAAAAAAAAGCAAACGCGCTTAATAGCGTATTTGAAATCGAAAAAAAATACCTCAAAACATTTATTGATGATAATGGCTATCTCAAAGCATCGGTTAAGCCTGATTTTCCTTTTAAAAATAGGCAAGAGCTTCCTTCGGTATTCATGCCAAACGGCGCAATTTATATTATTAGGAGAGAAGAATTTTTAAAAACTCACCGGCTTTTCTCCGATAAAACCATTCCGTATATAATGTCGCAAGAGCATAGCATTGACGTGGACACGCTTAAAGACATTAAAAAACTTAATTCATTTTTTGAAGAACAATAGTATGAAACGAATCTTAATAATCGGTGCCGGACAGATTGGATCACGTCATCTTCAGGCATTAAAAAAAGTCCGCTATCCCCTCGAAATCACTGTTTATGATCCATCGCTCTCATCGCTTATTCACGCACAAAAACGATTTGATTCTGTTGTAGGTAATAGCTATAAAAAATCCGTGTATTATACAACCGATTTCTTTTCCATTGAAAAATCTCAGATTGACATTGCAATTATTGCCACAAGCTCAATTGTAAGAAAAAGCATGACGGAAATGCTTCTTCGATCTTGCAAAGTCCGATTTCTTATCTTAGAAAAGCTCCTTTTCCATAAAAAACGAGATTTTTACGCAATGCAAAAAATTATAAAAAAAACAAAAACGAAAGCATATGTAAACTGCTCCATGCGCATGGTGCCTCATTATGAAATACTAAGAAATAAAATAAAAGATAAAAAAATTTTTTATCATGTTTCGGGAAGAGCTTTTGGCCTAATCACGAATGTAATACACTATATTGATCACTTGGCTTATTTATGCGGATCTCAAAAGTATTCCATGGATACAACCAGGCTTGAAAAAAAACCATATCAGAGCAAGCGCAAAGGATTTTTAGAATATGATGGAACACTTATGGTCAAATTCAATAATGGAAGCTTGGGAATTTTTACATCGTATACAGGTGGCTCCGCTCCAATTGCAATACAGATATCAAATAACAATATTAGGGCGAGCATAGTAGAGGCGCAAGAAACCATGTTTATTTCAGAGGAAAAAAACTCGTGGAAATGGAAAAAAATACATGTTCCTTTCCCATATCAAAGCGTGCTCACTCAATCGCTTGTTGAAGACATACTGAATAATGGAAAATGCGGACTCGCTTCATTTCAAGAGTCGGCAAAAATCCATCTTATTTATTTAGAATCACTAAAAAAACATCTCAACAAAAACTCAAGAAAAAAATATTCTTATTATCCATTTACCTAAATTATTATGAATGATAATGCAATTCTCATTGTAGGAGCAGGACCCATGGCGCAAGAATACGCCAAGGTGTTTAAAGACATGGGAATGGAAATGATAGTTGTTGGTCGCAATCAAGACTCTGCTCGAGAGTTTGAAAAAAAAACTGGAATACCTGCGCAAACCGGAGGAATAAAACAATGGCTTAAAAACAATTCGCACACGCTTCCTAAAAAAGCCGTAGTATGCGTAAATGAAAAGGAACTCGGCGCAATCGCAGTGGATCTTATAATAAGCGGCATACCATCAATACTCCTTGAAAAACCGGGAGGATATAATGCGGATGATATACGCCATGTAGCCGAAGCAGCAAAAAAATATTCCACGAAAGTATACATTGCATATAATAGGCGCTTTTATGAATCCATGCGCGTTGCCCAGAAAATAATTCATAAAGACGGAGGAATACTTTCATTTATTTTTGAATTTACAGAATGGGGGCATAAAATTCCTGAAACAAAAAAAATATCCGGGGAAACGCAAGAATGGTTTTTAGCAAATTCTACACATGTTATTGATCTGGCATTTTTTTTGGGTGGTAAGCCGAAAAAAATATCCACGTATGCAACGCGTGGAGTAGACTGGCATCGTCATGCATCAGTGTATTCAGGAGCAGGTATAACTGAAAGAAACGCTCTCTTTTCTTATCATGCAAATTGGGAATCCGCCGGGCGCTGGAGTGTTGAAATTATGACTCCAAAGCGAAGGCTTATGTTAAAACCACTAGAAGAACTCTATTCCATAGACTTGGGCAGTATTGACGTTAAGAAGATTATCATTGATGATAGTCTTGATCAAAAATTCAAACCCGGTTTATATCGGCAAGTTGCATCTTTTCTAAGAAACAAAGAAAATCTTCCAACCATATTTGACCAGGTAGACATGCTTCAATGGTATGAACGAATAAATAAAGTTACAAAAAATATATAATCGTATGAATCCACTCAAAATAATAAACTACGCCGGCGATTATTATTATCAGCATTATCTTTTGCCAAAAATGTATAATATTAAGTATAGAAAAATTTTGCAAAAAAATATTTCTTTAAAAAATACTAAAAAAGGAAAACGATGTTTTATTATAGGAGGAGGCCCGTCGCTGAAACACATTGATTTATCTCTGCTGAAAGATGAGGAAACATTTTTCGTAAACAATTTTGATGATCATCCACAGTATCAAGCGCTTCACCCTAAAAATCATGTACTCATAGACACCGCGTATTTTACGCAAGGTGAAGATCATTTTAACACGAAAAAATTCATTGGAAAATCTACCACGCTGCTACCTGATACCAATATTTTTATTAACATATTTGCAAAAGAATTTATAGAAGAAAGAAATCTTTTTTTAAAACATAAAATTTTTTACATTGCGATGCAAGGGGTTATGAGCGATAAATTTCAGTTTCAGATCGATATTGATAAGGTAGTCCCGTGGCCAAAAAACTCCATACTTATGTGTCTTTTGATATCTGCCTATATGGGCTTTAATGAATTATATCTTTTGGGTGTTGAGCATAATTTTTTAAGCACGACAATAGGCTTAAAAAATTCTCTCACCTACAAACATTCTTATGAAGACGAAAGAGAAAACATAGATACATCAAATGCCGAGGTGGTTAAACGATATGCTACCGAAAGAGATATGAATCTATCGTATGAAAAACAAGTAGCGAATATAAAACAATTGTTTAAAAATTACCGCCTTTTTAAAAGAAAGGTAGAAAAAATGCATCCGGGGATTACAATTTACAATGCAACCCCAGAGAGTTTTCTAGATGTTTTTCCTTCTATTGACTTTAAAAACATTCCTTTTCATAAACCCAGACATGAAAAAACTTAATATTCTGCAATTAGGCACCATGGATAATAAAGGAGGAGCCGCGAAAGTTTCGTGGAATCTCAAAAACGAACTTGAAAAACAAGGGCATATCGTCTCTATGATTGTGGGATATAAAAAATCAAGTGACTCAAGTGTCTTTGAAATTTTTAATACTCCCTTTAACCGTTTCGTATCTTCAATCATCAAAAAAAATTTTTATCAGAGGGTGTCGTTCCACCTTGCCTACTTGCTCTCAAATGATATATACATTCCACTGGCAAAAAGAGTGTGCAGCATGTTGCCATATAAAAACGCTGATATCATTCACGCACACAATCTTCATACAAATTTTTTTAATCTTAATGAACTTCCCAACTTATCACATCAAAAACCCTTTGTCTGGACGCTCCACGACATGTGGGCGATCACTGGACACAATACACACGCTTTTTCCTGTGAACATTGGCGACATGGAGGATGCGACTGCATATTGCCAGATTCTATTCCGCGGCACAGAAAAAATAACAGCCAACGTCTTTGGGAAAAGAAAAAAAAAATGTATGACAATTCAAGGCTTAATATAGTTGTTCCGTCGCAGTGGCTTTTTGATAATATAAAAAAAAGCATTTTAAAAAATCAACCCATAACCCTCATCTATAATGGAGTGGACACTAACATATTCTCACCAAAAAATAAGACAATAATGCGAAAAAAATTTGGGCTACCCTTGAATAAAAAGATTATCATATTTTCTAGCAAAGGCGGAAAAAAAAATATATGGAAAGGATGGAAATATATTGAATATATCTTGGAAAAAACAAAAGGATCAAAAGATTTATTTTTTCTGTGTGTTGGATCGCGCGATACAAATGACCATAGGGCCAATATAGGGTATATTGATTACATAAATAACCCCAGTGAATTATCTGGATATTACAGCGCGTCAGATATTTTACTGTATCCTTCCATTGCCGATAACTGTCCACTCACGGTTCTCGAGGCAATGGCCTGCGGTTTGCCGGTGCTTACTTTTAATACCGGCGGAATACCTGAAATAGTGGAAAATAAGTTACATGGATATGTTGCTCAATATAAAAATGAAATTGATCTGCTTGATGGATTTAAATATTTAACTACTCTTTCATTAGCCGACTATGAACAAGCATCACGCAATTGCAGAAAAAATATTTTAGAAAAATTTAATTTAGATTTAATGACTCAAAAATATCTTCAACTATATTATTCGTTACTAAAAAAATGATATGAGTGGCGAAGAATCTCTAACAAATAAAAAATTCTGGGACGAATACTACATAAATTTTCAACCGACTAAGATTGAAAAAATATTATTCAGCGACATTTTTAACAAGTTTCTCACACCCGATGCTTCAAAAAGTATTTTAGAAATAGGATGCGCTGGAGGTGCATTTTTGTGCTATTTCGCAAAATATTTCCATTATCAGGCCTATGGCGTAGATTTCTCTGATAAAATTTCTGAAACATACGCCATGTTTAACTATAATAAACTTTCTCGACCCACACTCTTCCATGAAGATTTCTTTTCATGGAAAGCTCCTAAAACATTTGATATTGTTTGCTCTTTTGGATTTGTAGAACATTTTGATAATCTTACAGAGGTCTTGCAAGAACATGTAAAACATCTTTCAACTGATGGCACTCTTATTATTAGCATGCCTCATTTTTCCCATTTGCAATATTTTTTTCATTATCTCGTAGATAGAGAAAATCTAAAGAAACATAACACAAAGATAATGAATCTGATAGTTCTTAAAAATGCCTGTAACGACCTTTCCCTTGAAATCATTTATCTTTCCTATTATCGCACCTTTGGTTTTTGGATTGAAAATAAATCATTATTATGGTGGCAAAAAATTGCTTATAATGCCATAATCTTTACTGGCAGAGTGATAAATAAAATATTTGGGCTTCAAAAACCAAATTTTTTGGTCTCGCCTCATATTATTTGTATTGCTAAAAAAAAACAAAAATTATTTTCCCAAGCTTCAATAGATAAAAAAACTTAACTACTCCCAAATTTTGGATAATAAAAAACCCCAGCATTTTTAATGCTGGGGGATATTTTTTTTCTTTACATCTTATAAAAAAATAGCGAAACAAAATATTTCCTGAGCGAATCCGCCAGCTGGCGGAGAAGTCGAAGGATTTTTTCGCTAATATTCTTAAGGCCTTCGACCCATTCAATATATTCAGGGTCGCCTTGAGTTGATCGAAAGGCGACGGGCTCAGGCAATAAAAAATCATTTTTCTACAGTCTCAACAAAGATTGCCACTCCGCCAGCCGGCGGATCGCAATGACGCAGGGATCGTTAATGCTCTATTAGCTCATGTAATTAGGATTGAAAATCTCGTATTCTTTCAAGCAAGCTTTTAGCGAGGATTTCGGAAGTAAGTTTTTCCTTATAATAATTATAACCATTATTAGCTATTCTCGTAATGTCGTCTCTATGATTCTTTGCCCAAAGAATCTTTTCCGCGAGATTGTGCGCGTTCGCGCCATCGCAGGCAATGCACGTCTCACCTTCTTTAAAAAGCTCTAAAACTGCCGGGTTTCTTGCAGTGAGGTATGGCAAGCGCAATGCGATACTTTCATACGCCTTATGGGGAATGGTTCGCTCAAGCCGATCATGCGAAGAAAGCTGGCCCAAACTTACATGGCATTTATGCATAATCTCCCGCAATTTTTCATCGGGTAAAAATTCCGTAATAAGTTCAAGATTTTTTGGCTTGAGCTCCCGAATCTTGTCTTGAATCTTTGGCAGGAGCATTCCATTGGCAAGCATTATAATTTTTATCGGCTCATTCTCCAAGATCTTAGCCGCCTCAACAACATACTCCCCTCCGGCTTCAGGAAGAAGCCTTCCACGAAAAACAACAGTAAAAATTTCATACTTTTGGATATTAGCCTGATAAAAAAATCTTTCTTCGTCCACTCCAGTCCATGCTAAATAAAACTTTTTTCGTTGAATGTGAAAAAGCTTTACAAAATAATCTATCTGATGCTGTGTTTCCAACATAGTAAGATTAGACATATTGCATGCCAAAAAATCAAGAAACCAATAATAAAACCCTTTAAGGGAATATCTGGATGCAAGATTTCTTGATACAACTTTTCTTTCAAACTCCGAGCAAAGAGCGTTGTATATTATTTTTTTTCTAGAAATAAGTCTAAGAAGTATGGCTGCTTGCGGGCTGGCGTAGCCTATGATTACGAAATCGCAATCGCGGTTCTGCCAATAACATCGTATGATGCCTGTATATCGTTGTATTCCTCCTTCATGAAGAAAAAAATCAAGCAACTCCGCGCCATTTTTTCTTAATCCGCGAATATACACCCCATCAATGGACGAATTTTTTTTTCCAAATCCTATATAAAGTATCCTCATATATTATTTTGAATAACCTATCGTATTTTTTTCTTGGAATAATTCTTTGTATTGCGCATATATGTCTTTGCCTATGATTGCATGTATCTCTTCATTGCGCGCTATCATATTGATATCAAGCCTTGGATCCACGGATATATTGCCTTGGCCGGGATATGATTCTTGAACAACCGAATGCGAAATATTCACATGTGACTGAGGCTCTACGCTTAAAAATTTTTTATTATTCCATAAAATAGAATTTATAATCATTGCGCTCGATCCTCCAAAAATCTGCTTCTTTTGGTATCCCTCAAAGGCAGTCTTGTTGTTAATAAAAGTGGTATTGACTATCACCGGATCAGACATATCCTTTGATGCTATGCCGATATTGCATCCATTGAGAAGATTATTGAATATTATTGCCTTGGAATTTTCTCCTACGCTTATGCATTTATCTCCGGAATTAATAATAATATTTCCTCGTATAACTGGCTGCGAGGAAGAAATATCTATGCCATCGTTGCCATTATTTTCAAAAAGATTATTTTCTATCACGGAATTATTGACATCCAAATCAAGCGCATCAAAGCTGTTGTTTGCAAATTTGGAGTTATGGACAAGTCCCTTTGTGTATTTAATGTTAAGGCCATCGTCTCCATTGGCGTTTGTAAATTCCGAATTATTAATTTCTATTTCTGATCTAAAAACGGAAAACATCCCGGTCGTGTGTATCCCGTTAAGTATCGCTTCACCTCCGCCGGAAAAATGCGCATAATCTATCATGCTTTTCCCGCCAGCATCTACAATAGCGAACGTCCCCCAAGGCTTTTGCGTTACGCCCTTAAATTCAATCAATAAAGATGCTTGACCTCGCGCAACAACAGAGCTATACGAAAGAATAGAAATATTTTCGCCCATTAAAAACTTTGCTCCGGGGTCTATTATTAGGGTTGTATCCTTTGGTATTATAATATTTCGCTTTATAATATATGTTCCCGCGGGTACGTAGATAGTATCGCCTACAATCCTAAACTCTGGGTTTTCTTTGGCAAAATCACCAAGAGAGCGCGTGCTTGAACCAAGGCTCATATTAAGATTTTCTAAAATATATTTTGTGGTAATATCCATTACATCCTTTCCCGTAACCGCATTTTTGAACTCAAATTTTAATGTTTTTTCGCTAAATAAGTTTTTAAGGCCATTTTTGTCAGCTACTAAAAAAATATTTTTGACTACATATGCTGGCTTAAAATATTGTAAATCTAAATCATCTTTTTCGGAGTATAAAAATATTTTTTTGCTTTGAGCGTATATTCCGTTTTCGCATGCGAAATCGGAGGTCTTCTTATCAAGAGAGTCTAGCTCCCCATTCGCGTTTGTGTCTTCATACAAAGAAAAAGCTCCATTGCATTCTTTTCCTTTGATCTGGATTCCAGACAATTCAAGCGAGCTAAAACCCGTAGTTCCTATCTCTACGTTTGCTTCGGGCCGTTTTTCATTAATATTAACAACGACAAAAGCATTCGCGTTTTCAACATTTTTTTGCAGTTGGAAAAAATAATCTTGAATCTGCTTCCTGATTTCACTGATTTTTTTTCTATACGTGTAATTGCTTTCTACTTTTTTTGTGTCTTTATAAAAATCATTTTTTGTCATGGCGTCAAGTTCATCATAACGCCTTAAGTCATCCTGCAAATTTTTATCATCGCCTACATATTCCCATAAAATCTTGTTTCTTTCATGTAAAAATTTTGGATTTCGAAGAATTCTCGTAATGAGCGGATTATACTTTCTCTCTAAAAGCTCGGGAGCAGGGCTCTCTCGAGAGACATCCCATGGCATAAACTTAAATTTCCCCATAGTGGTGTCAAAATACATCCTCATATTATCTCCGGTTTGATGCGTGCTTCCCACAAGATATTGCTGAATCTGCCAATGATAAAAATCTTCCATATCAATGATGCTTGAAATATTCTTATTAAAATATTCATCAGAAGGGTTATTTAAGACTTTAAAAAAAGTATCAAGATCGGAGTAATTATCTATATCACCTGAAAGGGCATCTTGAGAATATTTTTTCCAGCTGTGTATAGTGTATGTTGATATAAAATTGCCTTGAGCTGACCGCCAAAAGTCAATATCTCCATAGAGATTAATGTCTCCCGGAATATTTTGTTTTTCAAGAATATCCTTGCCAAACGATTCAACCTGCCAGTACACGCCCTCCCTATTCCCATTCACGAACAAATTGACAAATTTTGAATCAGGCACGGCAAGCCCAAACTTTCGTGCCCTATAATTGCTCAATTCTTCTAAGAGATAATATCTGTCAACCGGAATAATGAGGTTGATTTTTTCAGCTTGGTTAAAATATTTGGTTTTTGGAAAATCCAAAAGCCATGATTTTTGGGGGTCTCTCCAGTGATTATCAAGATCGCCCCTGTATCGCACATTGACATCATAATTTTTCCCTTTATAGAAGAAATCAGCTCCTACGGTTTTTTTATATTCGTCCGTAAGTATCTGGTTTTCATAGGTCTTTGGAAGGCTATTATTGAGAGATTCCAGCTTTTTTTGTGAGATGAAAAGATCATATCTTTCAAGTTTTGAAGGAAAAATCATTTTATGCACATACAATATATTGCTCAATTTATTGATAAATTGGATTTGGCCGTGATATCTCCTATAGAATTCAACTTTTCCAATATTTCTCGCGTACAAAAAATAGAACAGCCCGACAATCGCAAAAAAAATTATTGCTGTTTTTATAAAACGTATTACATTGTATCGCCTAAAAACTCTCATTAGTTATATCACTTTATAAATTCTTATTCCATTAAATTCAGTTACGAACTTCATAAATGGAAATGAGTCAAGATTCCATCTTGGATTATTTTCTATGTCCCACAGCGCATAATCAAGCTTATATTTTTTAAGATATTCCTCAAAATCAAAGCTTCTTATAAGGTCAAGATATTTATTTTTTAATATATTAAAATCATCTTCTGAAAAACAGTCGGGCTTGCACAAACCCTTGCGCAGTCTGTATCTGCCGAAGAGTATTTCATACACATCTTTATTCTGGGAATTAACATACTCGTTAATATTATTTTCCCTAGCTCCGCCAAGATACAGTCTCGCAAACAGCCTGTTTTCAAAGCGTTCCATGGGAGTTAAATAAAACTCCCCCCATCGTGAAAAGTAGTTATTATTTTTTGTATAGATGGATAAGTTGGTATTCAAGTCTCCATCGGCCATAACAACGCTTTCTCTCGGCGTATTTTCATTCAACCACCTAAACACATCTGCGTAAAGCTGGCGATGGGACGCCTTTTCTCTTATTTTCTGAAATCCTGCGTTTTGGCGCATGATACCATTAGAGAAAGTTATAGCCATGAAGATAACGGTAAAGAAAATAATAATATTTTTTGAAAAATATTTTCCAGCAGCGTCATAAAAAATATAGAACAACAGAAATATCGTAAATGGAACAGTATAATACCAATGCCAATGTCCGGGGTAAAATCGTATCCCCGTTATCACCTGCTGATTAATCAGAAAAAAAAGCGAAAGAAACGTCAAAAAAAATGTATAAAAAACTATATCTTTTATTTTTTTTCTAAAATATAATATTACTGCGACTAAATCAAAAAATAAAAGATTGCTCCAGACTGGCTTATGGGTCGTATAAAATCCATAAAATTTTTGAAGCAACGCATACTCCGAATCATGGATAAGCTTATAGTAATTTATCCAATACGGAACAGAAAGAAGCAAGGATAAAAGAACCATAAAAAAAATTCCTTGCCATTCTATTTTTTCTGCTGTTTTTCTAAAAAACACAGCCAAGAGAAAGAGCGCCAAAAATACATATGCGAGCATCCATGAATACGGATAGATATAAAAAAGAGACCCGAGTAAAATAGTGGAGAGAAAAAAATAAATCTTTTTCTTTGATGTAAACCATTTATAAAAAACAAAAAACCAAAAAAAATAGGCAAGAGAGCTAAATTGCGGATTAACCGGGCGCGTATATTCAACGAATGCTGAAATCTTATTAAATTGCAGTTGCAAAAAATAAAGAATATCTCGAGGTTGCAAAAGAAAATTAGAAGAAAGCAAAATAACTGCCGGAATCGCATAAGCTGCTGATTTTTTTTCGGTCATATGTAACACTATCCCGTATAATGTTAAGTATAAAAGAAATGGGTAAAAAAATCTGCCAAAAGAAACAGCTTGCGCCGCGCTGATTCTTAATATTTTTCCTGCGAATGCGGAAGTTATTTCCGGAAACGCGGGCTGCACATACGGTTTATTTTTATATTCATACAAATCATGATTGGAAATTTTAAATTTTCCATCATACGCTTCCGCTATCCTTCCGTCATAATATTCTTCGGCGTCAGTCCCTGTCGCGATAATGCCCTTATAATCCTTTCCAAGGTCTTTAATAAGCATAAGCTGCGGCATTACCGTAACAAGCCCTACAAAAAATGCGATGATAATCGCTAATAAGTTTTTATGCAATAATAATTGTAACTTCTTAATAAATTCCATGCTAAAGATTAGATTAAAGGCTTTGATTTAATTTTGCATCAATATTCCCATACTATAATTTTAGACGATCGTCAAATTCGATAGTATGCTTTTTTATAAAATTTTAAATATAAATTTTATTAAAAGTATAAAAAAAATTAATACTCTATATCATTTTTCACTGAAATAACATTTACATCAGTGATTCCTTCATTTCTTTTTAATTCACTCACAAAATTTTCCATATTATCTTCTTTAATAAACTTAATATTAAAACTTAGCGACAAGACATGCCACTCATTCGCGGCTTTTATATTAAGCACGTCGCTTCGTTTTAAATATGTATCAAAAATGGGGCGATAAATATTTTCCGGCGTTTTTTTTGTATCAAGGCGAAAATTTAGTATATAATCAAATTTTCTAATTGATCCAAAGTTTATCTGGGTTAATATGATGATAACCGTTAGAACAATAATGGTGGTGGCAACCGCAACGACATAAATTCCAGACCCTACAGATGCGCCTATGGCAAGGGTAAGGAAAATATATCCCATATCGCGCGGGTCCTTGACCGCTGTTCGAAAACGTATAAGGGAGAATGCTCCAAAAGCTCCAAACGCGCGGGCAATACTGTTTCCAATAACCATAATAATAGCGCAGATGACAATTCCCAAAATAATCAGCGTATTCACGAATGTTTGAGAGTACGAAAGTCCTTTGTGTGTATGTTTATATACAAGGGCAACTATAAGAGACAAAACAAACGACAGAAGTAAATTGAAGACAATTGTTATCGGGTTAAGATCTTGCACAAGATCAAGTGCAATGTTGTTCATATAATAAATTTATGAGTTAAAATATCCACTTCCATGTAAGGCTTTTACGCCGGTAAAAATAAGTCGGGGTTCGCATAGCTCCAAAGAATTACAATACTTTGACAGAGCATCTCGCTGTAAATTATATTTTTGGATAATTACATGAAACCACTTCGGCAGGCTGTTATTGAACTTCACCTCAAGAATGCTCATGTCCTTATGGACATCAACCATCTCCGCTTTTTTATCAAACCAAGAAGCCAAAGCTGTCTGGATGTTGTAATCAATAGTCACTCGAAACCCTGGGTCCACTTTACTTGCAAACGCCATTCTTTTATACGTAACAAGATTTTGCGGTAACATAGAATTTCTTTCTTTTATCCAAATAAACTGATTAAACGCTTCCCTCTCTTCTTGAGGCAATTCAATACCGATGTACATATTCTTAAAAAGTATATCTTTGCACTTTTTATAGCTTAAGCGCACCCTGTCTTTTACAACTACATTATCATACTTCTTTTTTATTTCAAGATACATTGGAGTTTCTTCGGAAATGCCTTGATCATACGTTCTTATTCTCAACTTCTTTCTTGTTCTTATACCGCTTATTTTATCGTGATAACAATCAAGATGAATGGAATCAAAATATAGACTTGACACATAATATGATTTATCGGAAAAATTTCTTGCGAATTCGTCAAAATCCATATGCTTGAGGAACGTTGGAATTATAGCCTCAACGACATTGAGAGGAATCTTATATTTATACTCAAATCGTTGAAAATGAAATTGCGTCTTATTATTTTTAAAAAAATCCATAAATATTAATCAAACTACTTTTTTCTTGCCAGACAAATAATTGACAAGCCGAATGGAAATGATATTTTCCGAATCATCTTGGCTTCCAATGATAAAAAATTAGCTAATATTCTATTGAGGCTTGGACGGATAATAAAAAAAGATTGCTCCGAACGTGTAGCTTTTCTTATTTTTTCGCTCAGCCGAAGCACGAGCGCTACTGGAAATAAGAAGAAATTAATATAGCTTGCTCGAATAACAGTAAAGCCCGCGCGCTGTAATTTTGATATTAATTCAGGCTTCGTGAAGCGATGCTTCGTCCATACCAATCGATCGTGGTTGCTTCTGAGCCAATCATATGCAGCTTCCCGAACCAGAATGTGTCCGCCCGGAATCAATACACGATAAAGCTCCCGCAGCGCTTGCCCGTCATCGTTAATATCTTTATGATAGAGAACGTCAGAGCAAAACACTAAATCAAAACTCCCATCTTTAAAAGGCAAATGATTAATATCCGCTACCTGGACTTCTGCTATGCCCCGCCTGCCTGCCAGCTCCACTGCCTCCGGGGACTTATCAATGCCCGTGATACGCCCAAACTGTTTTAACATCTGGAACATTCCTCCAGTGGCGCAACCGGCGTCAAGAATCCTAAGATCATATTGGCGCGGCAAATATTTTGATAGTATGCTTGCGCTGATCTTTCTCATCCCATGGTGCCACCAAAAAGCATCTTCTCGCTCATACATTTTCTCATATATATCTTTATCCATATCTAACTTTCAAAAAAATCTTTTATACTTTTACATATATACTCGACCTCTTCATCTGTCAGCTCTGGGTATATGGGAAGTGATAAAATTTTTCCCGTTATCTCTTCAGCTGTGGGACAAAGCCCCTTCTTAAACTTATATCCCTCATAGGCTTTCTGAAGATATATTGCCTTAGGATAATGAATTTGCGTAGCAATTTCCTTTTCTTCCAAAAATCGCCTCAGCTCGTCTCTTTGATCGGTTTGAAGTACATAAAGATGCCAAACGTGAGAATTCGGATCTTTCTCGCGTGGCAAGACTAAAGGCAAATTTTTCAAGGCTTCTGAATACCTTTGAGCAATCGTCTTTCTTCTCGCATTCCATCGATCAAGGTACTCAAGTTTTGTGCTTACAATAGCCGCCTGTTGTTCGTCTAGCCTACTGTTAAGCCCCATCATAGAATGCTCATATCGATTTTCTTGTCCGTAGTCTCGCAGTATTCGCGCTTTTTTTGCCAATATATCATCATCGGTAATAAGCGCGCCAGCATCTCCATAAGCACCTAAATTTTTTGAAGGATAAAAGCTAAATGCGCCAAAATTGCCGTAAGTCCCGGCTTTTTTTCCGCCATAATGCGCTCCGTGCGCCTGGGCGACATCTTCAATAACAAAAAGATTATGTTTTTTCGCTATTCTTAAAATTTCTTCCATCTCCGCCATCTGCCCAAAAAGATGGACCGGCAAAATTGCCTTGGTTTTTGATGTAATTTTTTTTTCAATATTTGTTGGATCAATATTATAAGTACAATGATTTATATCAACATATACCGGTATAGCCCCTATATGCGATATCGCAAGGCTTGTTGCAACCGCAGAAAGAGGAGTTGTTATGACTTCGTCCCCCGCCTGAACGCCGCATGCCATAAGCGCAATTTGAATAGCTTCAAGGCCGTTACCGACTCCTATGCAATATTTGGCGCCGCAATATTTGGAAAATTCTTTTTCAAAATTTTCAACTTCTTTTCCCAAAATAAACCAACCAGAGTTCATTACTCGCAGAATAGCTTTATCTATTTCTTTTTGAATAGATTTATATTGCTTCAGAAGATTTCCAAATGGAATTCTCATAAACTAGTTTATATATTTATCAAGATTCTTTTCGTAATACCGAATTGTTTTCTCCAGACCCTCCCTTAGAGAAATTTTTGGTTCCCAGCCCAATTCCTTTTTTATCAATGAAAAATTTCCATAATAATCTCCGATATCAATCTTCTTCTTTTCTTGGGGCCAGTCAATCAATTCATACTCTCCTTTTTTTGAAATTGAAAGAATTATTTCCACTAAATGCTTCAGAGACACGATCTCGGGATGGCCAAGATTATATATCTTACCATTTGCCTTATCAGATGCTGCGGCCAAGAGAAGCGCGTCGCAGACATCATCAACATAATTCAAGTCTCTTTTTTGGGTCCCGTCTCCATAAATCTGAATTTTTTTTCCTTCTACTGCAAGGCGAATAAACCATCCGATAAAACCCTGGCGATTGTGCTTTAGAAGCTGACGCGGACCATAAACATTTGTCATTCTCAAAGAAGTTGCGCGTATTCCGTAAATATTATTATATAAAATATGATACCACTCCCCTGCCATAATATTTATTCCATTAACATCCGTAGGGCAAACGGGGTGCTTTTCGTCAACTGGGAGGTACTGGGGTTTTCCGTAAATCTGGCGGGAAGATGCGTAGACAATTTTTATGTCTGGATTATATTGCCTGCACGACTCAAGTATTGAAACTTGGCTTGTTACGTTGATTTCAAGATCAGTAAAAGGATCTTTCATGCTATCTATATGGGAAACCTGCCCCGCAAGATTAAATAAAAAATCTTGATTTTTTATTAGATAATTTATACTGTATCTGTCCCTAATATCACCAATATTAATCTTTACTCTATCTTTAATGCCCTCAATATTAAAAAGATTTCCGCCATATGCGAAAATAAGAGAATCAATGATTGTTACGTTCGCTCCAAGCTCAACCAGACGATAAGCGAGATTCGATCCAATAAATCCAAGACCGCCCGTAATAAGAACGTTTTTATTCTCAAAAAATTTTCGTAAATCATTATTCATAAGATTTTTCTAAGATAGCTGCCGTATAAAAACAAAGCCCATTTTGAAATGAGAATATTTTACGTATAGTAAAATTATCTGAAAAAAAAATTTTCCAAGTATCGCTAGTTCTGATAAATTTTCCCTGATCAATTTCTTGAAGAAGTCTGGTTGGCAAAAAATCTGTCTTAGTGTCTTCCATAACAAGTAGCCTTCCTCCTTTTTTTAGAACTCTCTTTGCTTCTTTTAATGCGCCAATAGCCTGTGTATCGTCAAGATGATGAAGCATTCCCACTATTATAGCTCTGTCAAAAAAATGATCAACAAATGGAAGATGAAGCGCATCAGCTTGTTTAAAATCTTTTTTATACTTTTCTTGCGCGTATGTAATATATTTTTTATCCAAGTCTATGCCAATATAACTTTCTTTTGGAAAAAACTCTGAAAACTCGCCTGTTCCGCAACCAATGTCAATAATTTTTTCATCTACGCTCACAGAAAAAAATTTACTGATAATTTCTTTTTGCTTGCGAAAATTAACCTCAACTATCTTTCTTAAGATAATTGATACTTTGGGCGATGTTATGAAGTCTCGAAATGTAGACATGGGAATTATATTTTATTTGCCTTTCTTTCTCAATATAATAAGCTCAAACCAAAGTCCCGTGAGGTTTACAAGCGTTTTAAATAATCTTTTAAAATTGAAGAACTGCGATTTTCCATATGTCCTATGATAATGGGAAACTCCAACTTCAGTAAAATTAAATCCTGCCATGTGTATTTTTTTCACGAGCTCAACGCAGATTGTCCCCGTATTACTCTCAAGCTTCACTTTTTCAAAAACCTTTCTTCGAATAAGGCGAAAATCACAGTCCGGATCTTTTATTGGCAATTGAAACATACATTTTACAAAATATTGATATATTAATCCGATAAAAATTCGATACCATGGATCCGCTCTTTTCATTTTATATCCATTGACAACGTCAATTGAGTCAACAAGCTTTTCATAAAGTTTTGGCAATTCTTTTACGTCATATTGCCCGTCTCCATCCGTATAGAAAATCAACTCTTTTGTAGCATTTGCAAAACCACTCTTCAAGGCTCCACCATAACCTCTATTTTTTTCATGAAATATCAATTTTAATTGCGAGACGTCATGCTGTAAATTTGAAAGAAGCTCTCGGCTTCCGTCCGTAGAACCGTCATCAATCACAATAATCTCGTAATCATCTGTGAGCTTTTCCAAGACATTGCGTGATTCTAAAACCATTGTTGCTATTGTTCCTTTATCATTATAGCATGGAAAGAAAACAGATATAGATTTTTTTTTACTTTGGTCCATATTTTTTTAATATTCTGTTATAAATTGCAAAATATTTTTTGACCTGTTTGTCCATGAATATTTTTTGACGTCATTATAGGCGTTCTGAGATATTCGCATTCCTTTCGTTGGGTTTTTTATAAGTTCTATAATACCTTGAGCCAAACTTTCTGGATTATCCGGTTCAAAAAATAAACAATTTTTTTCATTCAAAATTTCCCTCAAAGATGGAAGATCCGATGCGATAATTGGTTTTCGCGCAGCCATATATTCAAACATCTTCATGGGCGATGTATACATCTCGGATATTTTTTGCTTTTGAGAGTTCGGAAGAACTAATATATCTGCGGCTTGGAGCCATTGTGCGATTTCATGGTGCGGCTTATAAGTTACCAAGCGGACATTATACATTTTTTTCTCTAAAATTTGAGTATTATATTTTTTATAATCGAACGTCGTCCCGCCCACCAAGACAAAACATATTGTCGAAAAATCACTATATTTTACCTTAAAATTGTACGCTGTGTCAAGTAAGGTGTCAATACCCTTCCAAGGATAGAAATGACCGGCATACATGATAATTTTTTTATCTTGAGGAAGTCCAATTTTTTTTCGAAGAGTAAAAACACCCTCATTTTCACGATACATAGCCAAGTCTACCGCGTCTGGCGCAACGAGAATGCGAGTGGCTTCAACTCCTGTTTCAATTAATGCATTTTTGAGGGCATGAGTTATTACAACAACTTTTTCGCATCTATTCCAAAATTTCGCATAATATTTTTTTCTTTTTGGCATACTGTGCCCCTCCCACACCACTTTCCTAAAAAAAATCTGCAGGAGAGGCAACAGATATTCATCGCGTGTATAGGCAATGGCATCGTCTTTCTGCATAAATAAAAGATGAAAAAAAAGCGCGGTAATAAAACTGATAATCTGAATTTTAATATATATCCCATTAGGAAGTCTCAAAAGCCAAAGCGGATCAATAGCAAAGATGCGATGTATTCTAAAAATTTTTTTAATCATATAGTGCTCATGAACATCCGCTTCTTTTGATGCCCTGTATCCTCGTGTAGGTATTATGAGCTCTACTTCGTCGCACTCTATTGCAAAAGCTTCGCACATTTTCATAATTTGAATTGCGTGCGCTTTTTCGGTTGGTATTCTTATGTTTGAAAAATATAAAAGTTTCATTTTTTTAATTCAATAATCATTTTCTTTCATACGTGTTTTGAATAATTTTCTTAACTTCACCCCCTAGAATCTTTGTCGTAAGCATATGTTCAAATTTATTAAATGCGTTTGCACTAATTTTTTCTCGAATCCTCTCATCTCTCAAAATTAATATTTTTTTAGCGAGAGACTCAGGATCATGTGGCGCGCATAAAACTATATCTTCACCATCGCGCAATAACTCCAATATCGACGGCTGAAGCGCGGTTATGACCGGCTTTGCGCATGCCATCGCTTCAAAAATTTTATTCGGAATGACGACTTGCGCTTTTTTATTGCTTCCAAATATCCCCAAGCATATATCTGATTTTTGGATTTCTCGCGCAAGATCTTCCCGGCTCATTTCTGGTAAAAAAGTTACATTTTTAAGATCAAGCGAATCCGACATTGCTTTTATTTTTTCATACGCGGCATTGAAGCGAGTGATAATCCTAAATTCCATATCTTTATATGATTGCAACATATTGGCTGTATGAATAATCGTTTCAACGCTATTAAACGGCACTATATAGCCGTGCCAATGGACAATAATTTTATTGTCTTTTTTTTGAATTCTTAATGGATAAAAATAATTTTCGTTCGCTCCGACAAATATTCTGTAAAATTTATTTTTATCCAATTTGTATTTTCCCAAAAAATATTGCATCTGCGCCTGCGTATCTAAAAGTACCGTATCCGAAAGCTTGCATGAAATATAATCAAAAAAAGCGTAATAGCGGGCCTTTAAACCATATCGTGAGTGTGTCTCCCTGTCTTCAATGTTTGTAAGATACAGTGAAACAAAGGCGTCAAACACAATTTTCTTTTTTGTGAGTATCCGAGCGAACCATACAATGGCGTATCCGCTGAATGCCACAAAAAGAACATCATAATCCCCTTGTAAGGCTCTATGTTTTTTATAGAGTTCAAAAAATTTTTTTAAGCCGCTTGCCCGAGAATTGCATTCAATAACCT
>CAYJWS010000013.1:0-21485 GCA_964373925.1 uncultured Gammaproteobacteria bacterium | reverse complement strand
ACAAAAACATCCCCCGAAGAGGGGGATGTTTTTTGAGCTATAATCAAGAAAAATTATCTTGAGAAATTGCCTCGAGGCCTAAAACTTCCTTTTCTCTGCCTGTTGCAATCGCGGCAGTAGAGTTTTCCGTATGTTCCATCCTCTTTTTTGGTTGGTTGGAACGGGAGCTCTTTGATTGGTGTTCCACATTCAGCGCATGTGATATTCAAATCTGAAATATCAAACATCTGTCGTGGAGGCCTGTTTTGAAAATTATCCATATTTTCGTCGCCTAAACTTAATTGTTAATTGTATCGATGTAGACGAACGACCCTATGAATAAATGAAAATTACGTCTAATCTGATAACTTGAAAGCAGTATAGCATAGATTCATCTTTTAATCAAGCGTTTCTTTTGTCAAGCCCCCGAAAGTCTAATCTTGGAGCGGGTAAACGGAATCGAACCGTCATCTCCACCTTGGAAGGGTGGCATAATAAACCATTATACGATACCCGCACTCATATGATTATAGTGTTAAAATATCGTCGGGTCAATATATGTTTTTGAATTCTTTAGACATCAAATAATCCACCGGGGCGAAATCGTCAGTTAATATAGGATAGCTGGAAAAATCAAATTTGCTTAAATCAATTTTTTTGTAAGATAAACCGCTGATAATATAATTTTTATTTTTTTTGATTTCCGGATTATCAAAATCGATTTTATTATTGCCGTTATAGCCGACAAAAATTATATTTTGCGGTTTTTTGAATTCAGGCGAATTCACGGCAAAAAAATAACTATTGGGGAAAATACTTTTAAATGTTTTTATTTCTGACAGGGCAAAAGATTGCTTATTGACATTTAAACTGCCGATTACATTAGCGATAAAAACCCCATTATTGCTTAATCTTTCTTTTGCTATTTTAAAAAATTCTTGCGTTGTAAGATGTTCTGGCGTTGAATACAAAGAAGAATAGGCATCACTGAATATTACATCATACTTTTTATTTGAGTCGTAAAGCATTCGTCTGCCATCTTGGCTAAAATTAATTAATCTCGCATCGTTTGGAACTCCAAAATATTTTTTGCCGAGATAAAAAATTAAAGGATCTATTTCGGCGACATCCACCCTAACTTCAGGAAGGTCTTTTAAAATGGCTTTTGGCACAGAATACGCACCTCCGCCTATTGTCAGGGCTTCTTTTATGTTTGGATTTGTAATTTGATATAAAGCGTAATATTTTGTGTATTCAAAAACAAGATCTTCGGAACCGATAAATTCTGCTGCTGATGAGTTGCGATCTTGCGTTAAAAACCTGGCTGGTTTTTTATTATATATTCCGTCGTAAATAGTGATTTTTTGGTACATACTGTCTTTGCTGTAAATAATATTTTGAGAATTTGAAGAAAAAGAGTTAAGAAAAAATGGTGTCAAAAAAAGCAGAAAAATTATTGATAACAATTTAGGCCAAAAGCGATTTTTAAGATCGCCAAGTAATCCTAAAACAATAAGCAAAAATCCTATACCTAAAATAATTTTACTTATTCCAAAATTAGGTATCAAAATAAATCCGGCAGACAAGCTACCAAGTATGCTACCCAGCGTCGACCAAAAGAAAATTTGGCCGGATACGCTACCCACGCCAATTTCTTTTAGTCGCATTGTTTGGAGTTTTACTGCGAAAGGCGAGAGCATTCCAAGCAAGAAACTTTGTAGAAAAAATAATATCGCTGATGAAATTATGGGGCCATATATTATTGAAAGCGAATATCCAAATTTAGATAAAAAAATATTTCCAAATACATGTAAAAAAATAACAATAAATCCACTCAATACAATGATTCCATAAAATAATTTTTCTTCGGGATATTTGTCTGCAAGTCTTCCTCCAAAATAATATCCCAGGCTCAATGCCGCCAGCACAACGCTTATTACGCTAGATACGGTAAAAATCGTGTTACCGAAGTAGGGAGATAAAAAGCGGATTGCAATAATTTCTATAATTAAAACGCAAGCCCCTGTTATAAAAACAAAGAAGGGTATGGTAATTTTTTTAAAAAACATTTTTATAAATTAAGAGATATTTTATTTAAAATAATCGGGGTGCCGGGATTTGTCAGCCCAAGGTTTGAACCCTAGGCTCATCAGCCTCGGGCTGAGATCCGCCTTTGGCGGAAACCCGGAATACTACGGCAATGTCCAAAGCTTAAACTTTTTATCTTTTTTTGATTCTCGGGGTGCCGGGATTTGAACCCGGAGTCTCTTGGTCCCAAACCAAGCGCGATAGCCAGTTACGCTACACCCCGATGAAAAATTTAAAATGTAAAAATAAAATATAAAAAATAACCAATAATACCCGATGAGTAAAATGATTTTACGTTTTGATCTTTACATTTTAATTTCTATGGTGCCGGAGGCCAGAATCGAACTGGCTACGCAAGGATTTTCAGTCCTTCGCTCTACCGATGAGCTACTCCGGCGCATCCTAATCTATTTTTGGTCTCGCGATGATATGGAGATTATTGTATCAAAATTATCATTTATTGATGTTTTATTTTTTCTATCTTTTTTGCACTTCGTGCATCTATGCGTAATTATATATTCATCGTTTTTAATTTCCACCGCTATCGGTTCCATAAGTCCAAGGCAGTCTTCATGCCTATCTCCTGGATTGATATCCACATGTTTGCTCCAGAGGCACTGCGGACAGTGGTTGGTATATCCGTTTCCCGTTACAGAATACCCGCAGTTTTCGCAAGTAAAATTTTCAATTGTGCGCTGGAATTTTTTTACGGGCATATAGAATATTTGGTTTGCCAACCGTTGCTTGAAGCAGTATGTGATAGCTCGTCCCACTTCGCTATTATTTAGTAATAGCTACGAAGGACAACCTTCGCTTTCCGCTTTGCTTCAAGCGAAGGCTGGTGGGCGACTCAGGAATCTCAGCCCAAGGCTTGAACCCTAGGCTCATCAGCCTCGGGCTGAGATCCGCCTTTGGCGGAGAACCTTCTTTAATATAATAACATCATGTACCTCGTCATTATCAGCTTGTCTTCCCACCATTTGGGCATGGTGGGCGACTCAGGAATCGAACCTGAGACCTCGTCATTATCAGTGACGCGCTCTAACCATCTGAGCTAGTCGCCCTTACTTTTAAAGATTCCAATAAAGATTCCAAGATAGGAAGTTTTTAAAAATCCTTTTTCAACAATAACAAAAAATGCCCAAAAGGTCAATTTTCTAATATTTTCTAATAATAGATTACTATATGATAAAATTAACGATTTTGTAAATATACGGCTTGCAACTTTTTAGAATTTTTTGCAATATATATTCAGGTAACTCAACGCAAGATGTATGGAAAAATTGCCTCATGAGAATGAGCTGGTACAAAGGGCAAAAAAAGACCCCGAAGCCTTTGGGATATTGTATGATTTTTATTATACAAGAATTTTTCGATTTATTCTATTTCGCGTGGCTAATAATGATGTAGCGAAAGATCTTGCGTCGGAGACATTTTTTCAGGCACTAAAAAATATATGGAGATTTCGTTTTGTACAGCGCCCATTTTCGGCATGGCTGTACAAAATAGCGTCTACGCAGATTGCAATGTATTTTCGCGAGAAAACAAAATACTGTGAGTTAACGAAAGAGGAGTATCCCGAAATTTTGTCTGCCGCAATAGCAAAAAATTTATCGCCGATGGATATAACGGAGTTAATGGACAAAAAAGAAGATTTTAAAAAATTGCATCATTGCATACAACAGCTCAAGGGCATTGAACAAAGCATTATAGTGTTGCGATATTTTGAAGACAAAAGCCTTTTGGAAGTTTCGGAAATTTTAGGAGTGAAAATAAATACAGTAAAGTCGCATGTTCGCCGGGCGCTACAGCATTTAAAAAAAATATTTTTAAACCATTCTTATAATCCCTATGGAAAAGCCCAGGGGCAATCAAGAGCTCGAGAGGCTCTTGAAAGAAAATAGGCTAGATTGTCTTTTTGACGTTACGCATGAACAAAAACTGCGCCGCGCCCTTTTAAACTCAAGTTTTTTTAGTTTTTCTGGAGCAGATCTCTGGCTGAAGCGCTTGGGTCTAGGTGGCATTTTAACATTCCATGTAATATCCGTTTCGTTATTGTCAGGAGTTTTTCTCGCATTTATTTTTCATTTCGCGGTTTTAGGAGTTTCAAATTTTTTCACTCCAGACATTTCGAAAATTTCCCGCCTCTACGAGCATCCTCAAGAAATTTTGCAGGAACTTTATAAAAATGGAAAAATCCGCTATTCCCGAGTGGAAAATGACGGAACTCGCGTCTATCTCGTTACCATGGACGACAATTCTCTTGTAGAAATTCACGATAAGTCTCCCTATACTATTTTGCTCACTCAATCTGGAAATTAATTTACCATCTATGAATGTCAAACAAAACTCAATAACTAAACAAAAAATAATTTTTGTGTTAGCGCTAGTATTTTTAGGTTTTGTATTTGGCATGTATCTTTCTGGCAACAGCGAAAAAAATAATTTATTATTTCCATTTTTTCAGAATAAGAGTGATAAGGTACCGCAAACAGCAGAAAATACATCTATAAAAATCGTTTCAGAAGAATCGCAGGTCATAGACGTTGTAAAAAAATCTATTCCTGCTGTTGTTAGCATTGTCGCCTCGGCTGATGTGCCAAAAATGGAGCGATGCTATAAAAATATGGAAAATATTGATCCATTTTTTCAAGATTTTTTTGATTTTAAAATTCCTTCGTATTGCCAAAAAGGCACGGAAAAGCAGCGCGTGGGAGCCGCTTCGGGTTTTATTGTATCAAGCGATGGATATGTGCTCACCAATAAGCACGTTGTTGATAACGAAGAAGCTGACTATACCGTATTTTTCAATATTCCGGGGCAAAAAGATGAAAAGGCAACGGCAAAAGTGGTGGCAAAAGACCCATCTAACGATATAGCGATACTGAAAATAGATAAAAAAAATCTTCCCTTTTTGGAGTTTGGAGACTCTGACGCTTTGCAAGTCGGCCAAACTGCCATTGCCATAGGTTACGCGCTTGGAGAATTTGACAATACCGTAAGCAAAGGCGTAGTATCCGGACTTTCGCGTTCCATTACCGCGGGAGGCACGTTTGATGGAAGATCAGAGCGCCTTGAAGGGATTATTCAAACCGACGCAGCAATCAATCCGGGAAATTCTGGGGGGCCGCTTCTTGATATCACCGGCCGTGTTATTGGAATGAATGTCGCTATGGCGCAGGCGCAAAATATCGGATTTGCTCTGCCAATAAACGATGTAAAAAAAGTTTTTGAAGATGTCCTGAAGACTGGAAAAATTTCCCGGCCATTTTTAGGAGTGCGCTATATTCCAATAGACGAGGAAATTCAGAAAAATAACAGCCTTCCATATAATTATGGCGCGCTGGTCCAGCGTGGAGAGAAGGCGGGGGATTTGGCTGTCATCCCCGGCTCTCCCGCGGATAAATCCGGAATTATTGAGAATGATATAATTTTAGAGATGGATGGAGTAAAAATTGATGATGATCACTCGCTTGCCGCTATGGTTGCGAAGCATCGCGCAGGAGATGTTATTCATTTAAAGGTGTACCAAAAGGGAAAAGAACAAAGCGTGTCCGTGGTTTTGGAAGAGCGAAAATAATATTTAGAAAACTTGTCGACAGAAGATGAAAATGCTATTCTATTATATAATATATTTCAGGTGATGTTGATGTTATGGAAATTGACGTAAAAAATCTCACAAAAAAATACGGCGAAACTATTGTTTTGAAAGACATCTCTTTTTCCATTGATAAAGGAGAAATAGTCGGTTTTTTAGGCCCGAATGGAGCTGGCAAAACAACAACCATGAGAATTCTCACGGGATATATCGCGCCGACTGACGGCGATGTCACCATATCAAACCTCAATATTTTGGATGATGCTCTTTTGGTTCGCCAAAAAATAGGCTATCTCCCCGAAAATAACCCTCTGTATAATGAAATGAAGGTGTATGAATATCTTGAGTTTATGGCACGGGCAAAGGGCATTCAAAATGTCTCGCAAGAAGTTAAGCGCGTCATCCAAATATGTTCCTTGGCAGACCGAGTAAGCCAGGAAATTGGCGAACTCTCCAAGGGGTATAGGCAGAGAGTTGGCCTCTCCCAGGCGCTTTTGGGAGACCCGGAAATAATTATTTTGGATGAACCCACCTCCGGGCTTGACCCCAACCAGATAGTTGAGATACGAAACCTCATTAAAAACATTGGGAAAACAAAGACGATCATCCTTTCAACGCATATTTTAAGCGAGGTAGAGGCATCGTGCAGCAGGGCGATTATTATACATAGAGGAAAAATTGTCGCCTCCGGTACCCCTCAAGAGCTTGTGCTTTCTTCAAAAGGCAAGGCGCAAGTATCCATAATTGTTTCCGAGAGAAAAGAAGAATTTGAAAATGGCCTGAAAAATATTTCCGGTGTTGAAAAGGTATCGCATGGTGGCAATCCCCAAGAGATTTTATATACTATTGAGGTCGGGGAACATATTGATCCGCGAAAGGATATATTTTATCTCTGCGTGGAGAAAAACATTGCTTTACTTGGAATGGAATATAAAACAATGAGCCTCGAAGATGTCTTCAGGCAGCTTACTCACGCGTAATATGAAAATACCAGTGGCATATAAAAATTCAAGAGCAGTTTTTTTTAAAGAACTCAAGGGATATTTTTATTCATTATCCTCTTATATATTTATTATAGTATTTCTTACTATAATTACATGGATTTATTTTAGCAACCTTTTTATTGTCGGCCAGGCGTCTATGCGAAGTTTTTTCGCCCTTATTCCGTGGTTTTTTCTTTTTTTGGTCCCCGCGCTTTCCATGAGGATATGGTCGGAAGAAAAAAGGCAGGGAACATACGAAACGCTTCTTGTGTTGCCCATTTCTGAATGGGAGGTTGTTGTGGCAAAATTTTTGGCAAGCTTTATTTTTTTGGGAGCAACCCTTCTTTTTTCTTTTTCTATCCCTATAACGCTTACCATCTATGGAAGCCCTGATTGGGGGCAGATTATGGGATCGTATATTGGCGCGTGGCTTTTGGGAGGCGCCTATCTTGCCTTGGGACAATATATTTCTTCGCTCACAAGAAATCAGATTGTCGCGTTTCTATTAACCATCGCCATTGCTGGAATTTTTATTTTTTTAGGACTACCATTTGTTTTGATAAAAGCGGGCTTTTTGAGTGGGATTTTTTACGAGATTTCCACCATAACCCATTTTGGAAATTTAAGCAAAGGATTAATTGATTTGAGAGATGTCGTATATTACGTTTCGTATATTGTGATTTTTTTATACCTTAATGTCTATGTTTTAGTGCAGAGGCACTGGAAGTAAGCTATTATGAAAACTCAAAAAACTATCCAACATTTTCACTCACTCTCGCGGGTGCTACTATTTATTGGAATTGTTATTGTGGTAAATGTTCTTATATCGCGCGCGGTTTTTAGGATTGATCTTACGCAGGGAAAACTATACACTCTTTCTAAATCAACAAAGAAGATAATCTCCCAGCTTAAATCGCCGGCAACGTTTAAGGTGTATTTTTCTGACACAAACGAACTTCCCGAAGGGCTTATAAGCGTGAAACAAGACACGCTTGATCTTATTTCGGAATTTGAAAAATATGGCAAAGGAAATATAATTATTGAGACGGCAAACCCCAAAACAAGCGAGAAAGTGGCCAAAGAAGCCTTCTCTTTGGGAATTCCGGAGATCCAATTCAATAAATTTGGAAATAAGGCGCTTGAAGTAAAGACGGGCTATGCTGGAATAGCAATTACCCATAAAAACGCCTCAATACCAATACCGTTTATTCAGAGTATTGATTCGTTGGAGTACGATATTGCTTCCGCAATCCTCAAAATGTCAACGGAAAGCGTTCCCGTCATCGCAGTTTTAGGCGGACACTCTGAGAATATTCCCGAAGAAGTTAGAAAAGAGCTCCAGAAACAATATGAATTAAAAGATATAACGCTTGAAGGCGGAGATTACATTTCTCAAGATATAGGAGGGTTGATTATTTCAGGGCCAAAAATTGCGTTTTCCGATCGTGAAAAATTTTTGCTTGATCAATATATTATGCGTGGTGGGAAAGTCATCGTGCTTGTTGGCGGATCCAGCGTAGACACAAGTACGCTTTCCAGCCAGCCAAATAACACGGGACTAGGAGATCTTTTCACGTCATATGGCATTTCTCTGGGCACTAATATTGTTTTGGACCCGCTCTCCAGCGAAACACTTCAGTTTAAATCGGGTATATTTTATATAAACTTGAATTATCCCCCGTATCCGAAAGTTACCAATAACGGAATTAATAGAAAAAATGTTATAACGTCAAAATTACAGTCGCTTGTTTTTCCATTTTCAAGTTCGATCACAATAGATGATTCAGCAAAAAACAGGGAAGAGGAAATTACAGAGTTGGCAAAAACGACGAATAAATCATTTGTCGTTGACGCGAATAACGCCCAGCTCTCGCCCAATCTTTTAAATGCTATCGCGCCAACCGACCAGAGGACGAGAACAGTAGCCGCGCTCATTCGCGGAAAAATACAAAGCGCGTTTCAAGGGAAAGAAGTTCCAAAAAAAAATCCAGAAGAAAAGAATAGCAAAGATGTAAAAAAAGTGCTGGAGCCGCCAAAAGATACGGTGGTATATGACACGCGACAAGGCGCTTTGCTTGTAGTGGGCTCTGGCGAATTTTTAAACATTGATGTCATACGCCAATCTCCCGATAATTTTTCATTTTTTGCAAACGCGCTTGATGTTATGGTGCTTGGCGATTCACTTGTTGATATCCGTTCACGAGATATTGCCAATCGTCCGCTTAAGCCCATTGAAGAAAAAAAAGCGGCATTCATTAAATACGCGAATATTTTAGCGAGCGCATTTCTTTCGGTATTCGTAGGTTTTGGCGCATACGTTATCCGCAAAAGAAAAGGAATAAAAGCCAAGCGATATTATGCAATATAATTTTTTATTTTATGAAACGGCAGACTAATACACATATTTTATTATTTTTATTTCTTGCGCTCGTGGGAGCGCTTGGGTATCAAAAAATAACGGAAAAATCGCGAGCGCGCGAAATTCTTTTTGAAAAAAAGATTGTAAATTTTGATGATATTAGTAAGGTTAATAATATTGAAATTCGGAGAAATGGCGACTCCACTTCCTTTCATAAAGAAAATGAAACATGGAAGAGCGGAAAATATCCACTCATACCCTTTCATATTCAAGAGCTTCTCAAAGATATTCAGGAAGCCGCTGTTATGTCTGTAGCTTCATCTGATCTTGGTAATTTAGAAAATTTTGGATTGCAAAAAGAAAGAGCGCAAGAATTTATTTTGCGTGACGGCGATAAGGTTTTAGGGAGCTTTACAGCAGGATTGAAAGATCCAAACATATATATAATCAAGGAGAAGCAAAGGAAAGTTTTTTTTGTCGCTAATTTTGCTCCATATCTCTTAGATAGCCCATGGATAAGCATGCTTGCTGATTCTTTCCCGAAGGAATCCATAAAAAAGATAACTATAAAAGAAAATGGTATAATAACTTTAATTGCCAAGGACAAAGATATATGGAAAGTGAATGGGAAAATAGCCAACAAGGATACAATTGATGATATGCTGAATCACTTTTCAAAAATTACCGCAGTTGCTATACCAAAAGAAGATGAAGATTTTCAAGATTATGACACCACCATTGACGTTGAACTAAGTAGCGGTAGTATGTCTCATATAGAGATAGGAAAGAGAGAGAGCGATGGATATATGATTAAAAGCTCTCAAGGTCTGCTTTTTATTTTGGATGACGATACCAGAAATAAAATAGTGCCAACAGAGAAATATTTAATCCTCCTTCGCTAAAGCTACGGAGGACGAGTCATCTACCTTCGTCCCCCGATAGCTATCGGGGGACTATGGTGGACAAGTTGGTTTAATTCCCCTCCGCCAGCTGGCGGATTTGGAAAAAGAGTCCAGAGATTGCTCTCGGGTTCATACCCATTTGATTAAGCAAAAAATAGCCATGTTGCAAAAAAAATTTTTAAAATACATTTTCATATTTTTTGCGCTCGGAGTATTTTTTCCAAAATACTCCGTATTTGCTTCTATTAATCTAGTAAAAACCAAAGAAAGCCCCGCGATATATTATTTGAATGGCGAGAAGTCTCGGCATGTATTCCCCAATGAAATTACCTATAAAAGCTGGTATGAAAACGATTATTCAAAAGTCGCGATAGTTTCAAAAGAGTATATATCAAAGATTCCTCTTGGGAAAAACATAACTTTACGGCCCGGCAAGTTTTTAATAAAAGTTCCAAGCGATCCAAAAGTATATACAGTCGAGGTTGGGGGAGTTTTACGGCCTTTGGCCGATGAGATAATTGCCGAAGAATTTTTCGGAGAACAATGGAAAAAAAAGGTTGTTGATATACCGGAGGTATTTTTTGATAATTATACTGTGTCCGACCCAATACAAAAATCATACGATGTTCCCAATGGCGTAATCTACAAAGTAGAAGGAGAAAGCAAGTTTTACTGGAAAGTGGATGATATATTGCGGCTGTTTGCAGATGAATCCGCGCTTACGGCAAATGGGTACCTCCCCCAAGACGCGCTTACAAATAAAAGAGGATACTATGTCCGCACTCGGCCGATAATAGGTTTTGACGAAAGTGTCTCAAACCCCATATCTTTGCCGAGAAAAAAAGTAAAGGATTGTGAGAATAAAAGTATCAAGGCCGCGCTCATACTTGTTTCTAAGGATTCGCATACGTTTGAAGAAGTGAATACGCTTACCTATATTCAGAAAAATTTTTCCGAATATTTTTCACGCAGAATGAACAGCCTTTCTTCCATTGATCTTTCCTATAGTCCGATTGTCTTAAAAGATGATGGATATTTGATAAAGAAATCAAAGAATAATTCACTTGAGCTTGTCCTTGAGGAGGTAGGATCCGCGTTTTTCAAAGATAATCCGGATGTTTTTGATTTTTTCATTGTTTTTTCCAATTTTGATTCCCTTCCTACAAACGAACAAGGACATTTTATTCCAGTATCCAATCATGTTGAAGGAATTGGCAAGCCAACGCTTGAAGGCGCGCACCTATACGGGAGCCTTGGCAAGCTCAAAGGGCTCGCGCTTATGGGGAATGTTAACAATTACTCGGTTTTGGATGATAAAAATATGAATCAAATGATGAACGTGCTAATGCATGAAATTTTGCATCAGTGGAGTGGGAGCGTTACTTTTATCGATGCCAGTGGCACAAGAAGCGACGAACTCTTGAGAAAACCGGATCTTGTGCACTGGAATTTTTTCGTTGATTTTTTCTCCCCGCTTGGCGGAGCGGGCTGGCAGGATAACAGTAATGGGACGTTTACATCGCTTAGTTCGCAAATTGAAGATTCAAGAAATCAGACTCTTCCCGATATTGATTTGTATCTCATGGGGCTTTTACCATACCAGTATGTAAAGCCGTTTTATTATATAATTCCACGGGATCCTTTGGCCAAAGGAAACACTATTTCTGGCGAGAAGAAAAAAGTCACTATTGATCAAATTATTGCCGCAAATGGAAAATGGGCTTGTCGAACACGGTAAGTAGCTCAAATCGTTGACAGGTATTGCTAAAAGGTATATCAAAAATAATTTCAACTGTCATTCTCCCGTAAGCTTTCGGGGGAATCCAGTTTCGCTAGACTAAGCTGACTTTTTGGATCCCCGCTTTCGCGAGGATGACAAAATAAAAAAATAGCATTTTTTGAGATAGCTTCTAGCTACCTAAAAAAATCCAAAAGAAACCTTGGATTTTTTTGTTGCAAAAATATAATAATTTAGATACCATAAGAGTATGAAAGAAGGAAAAATACAAAATTATAGCAATGTCGAAAGAAAATGCCGGGAAGAGATTTTTGACTTTTTGAGATTTTCCCTTGGCAAAAATTTTGATGAAAATTTTATTTTTATAGAATACCCGCCCGAAGCTTCCATGGGGGATTTTTCCATTACATGCTTTGGCCTTGCCAAAAAGGCGGGAGTAAGCCCCAATGAATTTACCAAAAGCCTTGCCGAGCAATTTGCCATACAAAAAAAAGTTATGCATGACGGCAGGATTATTCACAATGTTAAAAGTTTTGGCCCATATCTTAATTTTTTTGTAGACAATGCGCGCTTCGTGAACAATGTTATTGGCCAGATATTGCAAGAAGATGAAGATTTTGGAAATTCAAGCATAGGCAAAGGGCAAAAAATAATGATTGAGTACTCTCAGCCAAATACCCATAAGGAGTTTCATATTGGACATTTGCGGAATGTTTGCATTGGGTTTAGCCTTGTTGAATTATATAAGGTTTTAGGGTACAAAGTTATTTCGGCAAATTATATTGGAGATATTGGAACGCATGTCGCGAAATGTTTATGGGCGTATATAAAGTTTCATTATAGCGATGCTCTGCCAAAAAATAAAGGAAAATTTTTGGGAGAAATATACGTCGAAGCAAATAAAAGGCTTGAAGAAAATGAAGAATATAAAAAAGAAGTATCTGAAATCCTGCAAAAACTTGAAGCGGGAGATAAGAAACTCAAATCGCTTTGGAAAAAGACACGGAAATGGAGCTTGAATGAATTTTATTCTATATATAAAAATTTAGGCGTAGTTTTTGATATTTATTTTTTTGAGAGCGAAGTTGAAGAAAAAGGCAAGAAAATAGTAAAAAAACTTTTGAAAGATGGAGTAGCAAAGAAAAGCGAGGGAGCGGTTATTATTGATCTTGAAGCGCACGGATTAAAGCAATTTTTACTTTTAAAGTCGGACGGAACATCGCTGTATTCCACAAAAGACTTGGCGCTAGCGCAGATAAAATTCAAAAAATACCGCATTGATAAGAGTTTTTATGTTGTTGATATGCGCCAGTCATTTTATTTCAAGCAGCTTTTTAAGACATTGGAAGTTATGGGAGTGCACAAGGACACGGCACATGTGCCATATGAATTTGTTACGCTTAAGGAAGGCGCCATGTCATCGCGCAGCGGGAACGTCGTATTATTTGAAGACTTTGAAGATGCCATTATATTAAAGGTAGAACAAGAGACAAAGAAAAGGCATAATGAATGGAAGGAAGGTAAAATAAAAGATGTTTCCAGAAAAATTTCTCATGCCGCGATGAAGTATTCCATGCTTTCACACGGAAATAATTCGGTAATAGTATTTGATATGGAGAGGTCTTTAGCCCTCCATGGCGATACGGGCCCGTATCTCCAGTATGTATACGCGAGAATTTCAAGCATTCTTAAAAAAGCAAACTCAAGCGCCGGCAAAATCTTTATAAAAGAATCCGTAAACGAAGAAGAAATGAATCTTGTGCGGAAATTATCGCGTTTTCCAAAAACTCTCGAGTTATCGGCTGAAAAATTTGATCCATTTTTGCTTTCCCATTACCTGTACGAGTTAGCGCAGATTTTTTCCGAATTTTATGAAAAAGTCCCGGTTTTAAAGGGCGAGCCAAAGATGCTTGCCCAAAGACTAGCAATTCTTCGCGCGGTTAAGGTAGTATTTAAAAAGGGTTTAAAAATTTTGGGAATCGAGCCCCTTGAACAAATGTAGATTGCGTGCTAGTACATTATCATAATATGAGAGCGCCGAATAATTATCAGTCATTCCCCCGCCAGCTGGCGGGGGAATCCAGAAATTATTTTATAGCAATTATGCCAAATCGTCTGGATCCCTCCGAAGCTTCGGAGGGATGACAAATTGATGTGTTTTTATAATTATTCAAAAGTCTAAATATATGAAAGTCAAAGTGAACAGGAAAACATGCATTGGATGCGGAATTTGTCCGGCGGTCGCGCCAGAAGTTTTTTATATGGACAAAGAAAATATTGCTTGCGTTAAAAACGATGCAGACAGTGATAAACATAAAAAATCAATTACAGAAAGCATCTCATCGTGCCCCGTAGACGCAATTTATCTTGATGAAAAATAGTTGTAATATATTAAAACGTATGATATGGTTACAATATAGACATACTCAATGCTCTTTAATTCCGTAGCCCTACCCTTTCTTTGTGCCCTTACGCAATGCAAACCTTAGCCATTGCGTAAGGGCTTTTTATTGACTTTTTTTGCTATTCATGATAGATTGGGAAATGGTTTGAAAAATGTTCTTTAAAAAATCATAGACATAAGGAGACACATGAAGGATCGTTTGATTTTTGAAAAAAGAATTCTTGATAACGGCATTGCTGTGTATTCATATCCAATGGATGTCCCCTATACATCCGTACATCTTGTAATTCCATTAGGGCATGTCCATAATATTGGCCGAGTTATTCCTGGAACTTTTCATTTTCTAGAACATATGATGATGGGTAGGTCTAAAAAGTATCCCGAAAAAAATTCGTTCGGGAAGTTTGTGAGCTTGAAGGGCGGTGCATTCAACGCTACAACAACAATATTTCATACCGAATTTGAACTGCACGTTCCGCAAGAAATTTTCAGAGAGGCCTCTGAAGGTTTTTTGAGCCATATCTTTAAACCAATCATAACAGAAGAAGATATTGCACTTCAGCGAGGGATTATTGCCAATGAAAGAAGGCGCATGGAGCGGTATTTTCCAGGAGGAAATAGTCTAAGCCGACATGTAATGACAGGATGGAAGAAAGCAGTTCCTGTAACTTTGCGCCAAATGTTTGGAGAGGATACAGACCATTCACTTATAACAGAAGCTGCTCTTAAAGATGCGCATGAAGGGTATTTCAATTCAGATATAAATGTTTTTGTCGGTGGAAATTTTTATTCCAATAGTATAGAAGAGCTCCTTTCAAAAGTTGTTGTTCGCAAGCATGTTTTTCCGCGCATATACCATAGCATCCGTTGGCATTCAAGAGAATTTCATGTGTATTCTTGCGAGGATATCAGCCGGCATCTCTACTATATGGGCGGAATACTTCCTACTCTTGACGTGCGAACCAATATCGCCATAAGCTTTATTGGACAATTCTTAACGAATAATGTGCATGGAGCGCTGTATTGCTGGCTTCGCGAGGAAAAAGGCTGGGTATATGAAGTTGATTTTGAATATAATCTCAATAAAATTGATGCAGACTGGGAGATCAAAATTCCTCTCAATTCTTTAGAGGAGGTTGAGATTGTCAGAAAAGAAATCCATGAAAAAATAGTTTCCGCGCTTAAAAATGAGGCGCATGTATCGCAAGAAGTTGAAAGAAGAAAATCAGAATCGGTATTTAATTATCAAACTCTAAATGATATTTTGGAATACGCTCAAGAAAGCCTATTGTTTTGTGGAGTAATATTCTCCGAAGAGCAAATCAAAGCCTTTCTTGATGAATGCAGAGATACAAAATACCTTATGTCGGTGTATGAAAAATATTTCTCGCCTCAAGTTATTGGCGAATTTGTGGCAGTGCCCGACAAATAAATATAAAGCCCGAGAGCATATCTCGGGCTTTTTTAATTGACTGATGCTAAAAAAAATGATACATTTTGAATAACGAAAATAATTTTTATGGATGCGCAAAAAATGAATTTTTCCAAAAAAGAAGAAGAAATTCTCGCGTTTTGGAAGGAGAAAAAAATTTTTGAAAAAAGTTTGAAACAGCGCGAAGGAGCAGCGATTTTTTCTTTTTATGACGGTCCGCCGTTTGCAACGGGGTTGCCACACTATGGACACCTTGTCGCGTCACTCATGAAAGATATCATACCGCGGTATCAAACAATGAGAGGAAAATACGTGGAACGCCGCTGGGGCTGGGATTGCCACGGGCTTCCGATTGAAAATATCGTTGAAGAAGAGCTTGGGTTAAAGAGCAAAAAAGATATTGTAAAGATAGGCATTGCGAAATTCAATGAAATTTGCCGGTCAAAGGTAATGACCTATCGAGCGGAATGGCGAAAAACTATTGAGCGATTTGGACGTTGGGCGGATATGGATAACGATTACAAGACAATGGACATATCCTACATGGAAAGCATTTGGTGGGTGTTTAAAGAGCTGTGGGACAAAGGCCTTATATATGAGGACTACAAGACCATGCACATCTGCCCGAGATGCGAGACCACGCTTGCGCAAGCCGATGTGGCGGAAGGATATAAAATGGTAAAAGATATTTCGATTATCGTTAAGTTTGAGCTTGTTGACGAGCCTAATACTTTTGTTTTGGCATGGACCACAACGCCGTGGACACTTCCGGGCAATGTGGCGTTGGCGGTGGGAAAAGATATTGAATACGTGAAGGTTCGGAATCATGAATCAGGAATCATGAATCAGGAATTTTATTTTGCTGCCAAAGATCGTCTGGAATACCTAGGATCACAATTTGAGATAGTAGAAAAATTTAAAGGCAAAAAACTTATCGGCAAAAAATACAAACCTCTTTTTGATTATTATCAGAGCGCGAAGCTTGAAAATAAAGAAAATTTTTATACTATACAGTCTGCTGATTTCATTTCTACTCAAGAAGGTACGGGCGTTGTCCATATCGCGCCGGCATTTGGCGAAGACGATATGAACTTGGCAAAAGAAAAAAATTTGCCGTTCATTCAGAATGTATCTATGGATGGTCATTTTAAAAATGAAGTGAAAGATTTTTCAGGATTACATGTAAAGCCCAAAGAAGATCCTACAAAAACCGACGTTGAAATAATCAAATATCTCGCGAAAAAAAACCTGCTTTTTAAAAAAGAAAAATATGAGCATAGCTACCCGCACTGCTGGCGATGCGAATCTCCGCTTCTCAATTACGCGACGAACTCTTGGTTTGTCGCCGTGACAAAAATCAAAAGTAAAATGCTTGCGCTTTCCAAAAAGATCAACTGGATTCCCGAGCACATAAAAGAAGGGCGCTTTGGCAATTGGCTTGAGGGCGCGCGCGACTGGGCAATTTCGCGCCAGAGGTTTTGGGGCTCGGTCATGCCTCTATGGCAATGCGAGTGCGGTGAAAGAAAAGTTTTTGGGTCAGTCGCAGAGCTTGAAAAGGCAAGCGGAAAGAAAGTGACGGATCTTCACAAGCATATTGTTGATGAAATCACTTTCCCCTGCAAAAAATGCAAAAAACAAATGAAAAGAATACAGGATGTTTTGGATACGTGGTTTGATTCCGGCTCTATGCCGTATGCAGAGCAGCACTATCCTTTTGAAAATAAAAAGAAATTTGAAAAAATATTTCCCGCGGAATTTATTGCCGAGGGAGTAGACCAGACGATAAAATGGTTTTATTATCTCCATGTCATCTCAACTGCCATAAAAAAGAGCATTGCTTTTGAAAATGTTGTGGTGAATGGAATTGTGCTTGCCCAAGACGGCCGCAAGATGTCAAAGCGCTTGAAAAATTATCCGGCTCCAGACGAAATATTTGAAAAATATGGAGCGGACGCCATGCGTTATTATCTGGCGACATCTGGCGTTATGAAGGCTGAAGACTTGAAGTTTTCCGAAAAAGAAGTGCTGGAGCTTTATAGAAATGTCATTATGCTCTTACATAATGTGTTGGAATTTTATTTAACATACGCACAGGCTCGACCCCCCCTATCCCCCCCTCATGAGGGGGGGAAGAAGAGGGGGTCAAAGCCTCTTCGCGTGGAAGAAGATATAAATCAACATATCCTTGATCAATGGATTGAGGCGCGACTTTACGAGCTTACACAGGAGGTAACACAAAGCTTAGATAATTATGATCTTGTTCGCGCGGCGCGGCCCATTGAAAAATTTATACAAGACCTGTCAACGTGGTATTTGCGCCGAAGCCGCGAACGCTTTAAAGAAGGCGATGTTTCGGGGATAATTACGTTTCAAAAAGTTTTGCAAGAGCTTTCAAAAATAATGGCGCCATTTACGCCGTTTATGGCCGAGCATGTCTATCGTGAGGTCGGAGGGAAAAAAGAGTCAGTGCATTTGGAGGATTGGCCCACCTACGCCAAGGCTTCGGTGGGCAAGCCCCAAATACTTGAAGATATGGAGATAGCAAGAAAAATTGTTGAATTGGGACTTGCAAAGCGCGCGGAAGCAAAAGTAAAGGTCCGACAGCCGTTACATGAATTACGAATTACCTTTCGGCCACGAGCTTCTTTCGACCCCGCCATCGGCCCTGAGGGCTCAGGCCCTGAACGGGAGCTCAAGACCGAGGGGCAAGGCCGAGCGGCGAATTATGAATTAGCCGATGAATATGCCGAACTTATCAAAAATGAGTTGAATGTAAAAAAAGTTGCCTATGGAAAAGGAAATGAATTAAAGGTTGAGCTTGATACGAATATTTCAAAAGAACTTATGCTTGAGGGTGACGCGCGCGAGCTTATCCGCCAGATTAATAATATTCGCAAGGAAATGAATCTTACTATTAAAGATCGGGTGAATATCTATTATTCTGGAGAAATAGTCGATATAATAAAAATGTTTGAAAAAGATATACTCAAATCAACTTTGTCTGAAAAAATTATGAAAGGAGAAGGCGATACAGATATCCATGTGAATGAAAAAAAAGTAAGGATAAAAATTGAAAAACTCTAGGAATAATTATTGTAAAGAAAAAAAGACCCTAATATATTTCGGGTCTTTTTGAATAAAGGGCAGCTGCTTAGGGAACGCCGTGGTTGGTGGTTGGTGGAGTTCCCACGACGTTTTACGTGTGGTGACAACCTAAGCAGCTGCTTTTCTGATTTTTTTGGAAAGAGCAATAATATTTTATACTACACGATAATAAAATTATTGTCAAGAACCGATATACTTGATACTATACTAAAAGCATAATGCACGCATATGATATCATATTTACGAGGAAAAATTATATATGTGAGTGGTCTCTTAAAAAAAGGCGCGTATGTCATTATTGACGTAGAGGGTGTTGGATATCAGGCTATAATCCTAGCCCGTCATATTGGGTTTTTCAAAAAAGATTCAAACGCAGAGATGTTCGTGCACCATCATATATGGCAAGACGGCCAGGAGCTTTTTGGGTTTTTGCAGATGGAAGAGTTGCAATTTTTTAAACTGCTTATTGACGTTCCGGGTATAGGTCCGCGATCCGCTCTTAATATTTTAGATAAAGCGGAAATAAAAGATATCCAAAACGCCGTGCTTTCCAACTCTCCCGATACGCTTGAGAAAATGAGCGGCATTGGAAAAAAGACTGCAGAAAAAATTGTCCTTGGGCTCAAGGAAAGCATTCAAAAAATTTCTGACGGAAAAAAAGAAGAGCATTATGATTCCGACGCCTTTGACGCGTTAATATCTTTGGGTTTCACATATGATCAGGCGCGTAGCTCTCTCTCGCAAGTTTCAAAAGATTTGTCAGTTGAAAAAAAGGTAAAAGAAGCATTGAGGCTTTTGGGGAAGAAATAGTTCAATGTGCGCCCATAGCTCAATTGGATAGAGCGCAGGCCTCCGGAGCTTGAAATATAGGTTCAATTCCTATTGGGCGCAATGTTATTGATATGTAGGTTTTCCGCCACCTCTTATAAAATTTATAAAAGGCGGATCCGCCTCTGGCGGAAATTCCTCGCGGGGGCAAAGGCGTGGATGTGTAAGATGTGGGTTTCCCGCCACAATGATTTTTTGGAAATTAATGAAGGGCGGGATCCCCCGAAAGCATTCGGGGACAAGTCCTGCTGGGGCACCATAATCTTATATTTCGAAAATTGAGTCTGGCGAAAGGTGGCTTGATGTCGGGGAGATTAAGAAATTTACAATCATTTATAAAAAGGATATTTTTTTTATAAAATAAATATGGACTTACCTAAACTTAAAAAAGAATTGGCACGCATTAAGAACTTGGGTTTTATTAAGACTCATCGTGTCGGGGATACTGGAATTGGCAAGACCCTTGAGGACTTACTAAATATCAAAGAAAATAATATTCCTTTGCATGACATTGATGGAGTCGCGGAGTTAAAGGCATATCGCAAAAATGCAAAATCAATGCTAACACTTTTTACTCTTGAGCCTCTTCCAGTGGGCGGAGATAGAGATAGAATGTTGCTTGATAATTTTGGATATTCAAAGAGAGATAATGGTAGATCAAAAGAACTTCACTCTACTTTGTCATGCAAAAAATATAACAATCAGTCTTTGAAGCTCGCTATTGCAAAAGACAAGATTCGAGTACAAGGAAAAAATAAGAAGCTAAATATCTATTGGGATATAGAATCTGTGGAGAAAAAATTTAGTGATAAGTTACCCGCTCTTGTATATGTACTTGCAGAAACGAAAGAAATTAGAGGAAAAGAATTTTTTCATTTCAGCGAAGCTTATTTGTTAAGTGGTTTTAATTTTGAGTTATTTAAAAAAATGGTGAAAAAAGATGAGATCGTTGTTGATTTTCGAATGTATTACAGACCAAGCGGAAGCGTAAGAAATCATGGCACTGGCTTTAGGGTGAAAATAAACAAACTCTATAACTGTTTTTCAAGTAAAGTTAAGTTGCTTTAGTTTTTTCTCAAAACAACAATACTTTCTTTGTTCATTGTTTCTTCCAGTGCGCCTACAATGTTTGTCGGAGAATTTTTGATTGGCATTCTTTTGCCCGGTATATTTCGAACGACTATATCCTCACAAGTAAAGCCTATTTTTTCCGCTAATTCGGCAATAATAAAGTCAGTAGGAATTCTCACTTGTTTAACTAGTCTATTTCCAATAACAAGACAGAAATATTTCCCTGGTTTAAGTATCCGGTGTGCTTGTTTTAAGCAATCATTTAATCCAATATTAAAACTCAATACATCTTTTGCCCTCGTTTCGTCTTGCTTCGCAATTTTTTTTAATGATTCTTTGAGGTAATCTGATGAAAGTGTATGGGTTAAATGTTTAGTGGCTCTGCCCCCAAGAAGGTCATTATCTACGCCAGAAGCGTCGTTTGGATTATCAAACATATCAATCCATTGAGCTGACAACCGAGAAAACTGTCCGTAAGCAACCGTAGTGCGACTATCGCCATAAGGTGGAGAAGTAATAATACAATCAATAGAATTTGTTTTAATTCCATTATCTTTTGATGAATCGCCATAGATAATTTTTGTCCACGAATCCTTTTTTGTATCTTCGTAAAAATCAGTCATTCCGGCGATATTTTTCTCTGCGTGCTTGCGAAATATCCCAATAACATCTGGATCGTGCTTTTCCAGTTTGTCGCCCTTTACTCGAACCAACTTAAATTCTCCAGTCTTTGTATTTGAGGAGTAGCGGACTGTCTCACTAAAGGCGACCATCAAAAAATTCTGAATTGTCTCGTCTTTTATTTCTCTTATAGCTTTCTTTAGTTTTGCAAGTTTAATAATTACCTTTTCTTTGAACCAAAAATCAATATTCTTAAAATCTGGTCTTTGTATTTCTTTATCCTTAATCTTCTCTACTCTATCAAGTAAAGCGAGATACTCTTTTGTTAATTTTTGAGGATTGATTGGGGTTGTCTTTGCTTTTGCAAGAAAAATAGC
>CAYJWS010000012.1:0-22784 GCA_964373925.1 uncultured Gammaproteobacteria bacterium | reverse complement strand
TTATTAAAGAAGCCCAAAATCATTGTTATGTTTTTTATATAGAATAGAGCAAGGAATGATTTAGAGACATTTTTTCGTACCCACAAAAAAAGTACGGTTATAAATAAGTTCTCCCTTTTTTAAAGGGAGTACCCGAAGGGGGAGGGATTTTTGAAATGTAGAGGGGATTTTTAAAAATGAGGAAGAAGGATGAAATTACACTATAAAAAATATCTAAGGCCATATTCACAAAAATTGCGCAAAGCTGGCAACCTTTCGGAAGTTCTTCTTTGGAATGAGTTAAAAAGAGATACATTGGGATATCGCTTTCTGCGCCAGAGGCCTATAGGAAAATTTATAGTAGATTTTTATTGTCATTCTTTAAATTTAGTCATTGAGATTGACGGACGAGCAAGTCACGATTATAAATTAGAAGAAGATAAGCTGAGACAAAGAGAGCTTGAATCACTGGGGATAAGGATTATACGATTTACAGACTCGAATGTAAGATATAATTTAGAAAGCGTAGTGAAAGCTATAAGTGCAGAAATCCTCCGGCTCGCAAGCTCGCCACCTCCTTTAAAAAAGGAGGAATAATAATAAAAAATTCAATAAAATAATATGAATATTATAATAATCAAAGAGCCTATCTTGTCGTCTGATCTTGAGGAAATCGCGAAAAAACAATTTGGCGACTTTGTGAAAGCAGTCGTGGATATTGAAAAAAAAATTATGGCTATAGGTGGCAGCCTTCACGCAGATGAAGAAGCTCTACTCCTTGAACAGGGATCTGCGCAGGAAAATGTGTGGGGGATAAATATCTATCCGGAAAAGTCGCGGGAAGAGTGGATTGTGTTTGATTCAATGATTAATATACGGCCATCGCAAGGCAATCGGTCGCGAAGTGTTGAAGATGAGGATATTCAAAAAAAAATTATAAAAATTGTAAATGCATTAATACAATAGGTATGGCACTTCAACATTCTGATCTCGCAAGCGGGAGATGGCATGAGCTTTCGCTGTTTGAGCAGATGGGAAATATTGGCAGCGAGACGAATAGGGCATTGCGTTCTCAAAAAACAGACAAGCAACTTTTTGAAAATTCCATTTTTCGCGCATTGGAACTCTTGGATTTTACCATTGCGGATCCTCGCTGGCGCAAGAGATTAAAGGAGCTTACACGCGCGAGAGAGGTTTTGTGCGACGCGTATTTGGGCGGAAAGGAATATAAAAGCACTCTGGAAGATATTGATACATATTTTTTTCAGTTTGCGCTTGCGGCCCGCTTGCAAAGATAAAGATAATAAAAACAGCATTTATATTTTTTCAATCTCGTCAATTTGAGCGATCGCTCAAATTGACGAGATGACTTTATATAAGTTACTAAAATTTATTACATCAGCCAATAATTATGTCAGGGAGAAAGAGAGTAACAATAGTATATTTTATCCGGCATGGGGAGCTTAATAACCCGAAACAAGTTTTTTATGACCGTGAAGTGCCGCTTCCTTTGAACAGGATTGGAAAAAAGCAAATTGAAAGCTTGGGAAGATTTTTTTTAAAGAATTCAATTTTTTCCGAGGTTATCTATTCAAGTCCGCTTTTGAGAACAAAACAATCAGCAAAGATATTATCAAAACTATTCGGAAATAAGAAGATTATTTTTGACAAGAGATTGCTCGAGCGTAGTTCAAAAAATATTGCCGGTAGGCCCCTTGTACTTGAAAAGGAATGGGGCGACCAGTACCGCAATCCAAATGCCGATTATATGGTAGAGAGCCCGGAGAGCATGGCAAAAAGAATCTCGGCATGCATTCAGGAATTGATAAAAAAACATAAAGGCAAAACTTTTTTTATTATAAGCCATGGAGACCCTCTTGCTTTTGGAATGTATCGGCTCCTTCACCCTAAAAAAGCATTGCCATCTATTTCGCGCTTAACTGGAGAAAAATATCTAAAAAAATCCCAAGCATGGAGAGTGGTTTTTAATTCAAATGGAAAAATACTTGAGCATCGGCTTATAAAAAATAGTTTTGTCTCACAATAAACTATGCCGTCATTTATTTCAAAAAAATTGCAGTTGCGAAAAAGCGCCACTCACGGCAAGGGCGCATACGCCCTAGAAAAAATAAATAAAAACGAAAAGATTTTGGATTTTACGGATGGAAATGGAAAGATGGTGTCCACCAAAGAAGCTGAAACAATATATGAAAAAGGAAAGACGTTTTGTATACAAGTAGAAGATGACAAAATTTTTATAGGAAAAAAATATGAAGAGCCCTACGCCTATTATATGAATCATTCGTGCGATCCCAACTGCGGTTTTTATGGAGCATTGGGAATTGTCGCCATGCGAGATATTGAGCCCCATGAAGAGCTTACCATAGATTACGCCATGTGCAATTCTTCCGACCTTCACCTTCAATGCGCATGCGGGAGCAATCTTTTTAGAAAAGTCATTACACATAATGATTGGAAGATATCAGAGTTGCAAAACCGCTATAAAAATTATTTCTCAAGTTATTTACAGAAGAAGATGAATTAACTTAAATTATGAAACTCTCTTACATTGTCATCCCCCCGAAGCTTCGGGGGGATCCAGAAAGGATATGTAATGCAGTATTTCCCCGAAAGCGTTCGGGGGAATAACAGAAAGAGTGGGATATGTAATTCAAGAAAATTAACAAAAAAATATGAATAACAAAAAACAAGTTTATTTCGCGGGAGCAATACGAGGTGATAGAATAGAGGCGGAAAATATAATATTACTTATCCATTATATTCAAAGGCTTGGGCATGAAGTATTAACAGAACATATTGCGGAAAGAAAAATTATTGACAAGAATATGAAAGCCGAAGATATTGAAAAACGAGATATCGCGTGGCTTGACTCTGCCACCCATATTATAGCGGAAATCTCCGGGGCGAGCACGGGCACTGGCCGCGAAATTGAATACGCTCGCACAAAACATCATTTTGGAAAAATAAAAGCCAATATCTTATGTTTGTATGGCGAGGCACGCGAGTTTTTCGCGTCGCCCATGATTCGCGGCATGACGCCGGAGAGGTATGAAAATGTGAGTGTAAAAAAATATAAAGACGTGCAAGAGGCAAAAGAAGTTATTGAAAAATTTTTAGAGTCCTAATTTTTAGAGATAAGCTTGTCCTGAAGGTTTTTGTGATTTTTTCAAGATACAAAATTTTTCTCTCCGAAGGCGGAGAGGGATTATGGGTGAGGTAACGATATATATTTTACTGAAGAAATAAATTCATGTGCTAGACTTTGTTCGTAACCTCACCTCCATCTCCTCTTCCCTCGACTTCGAGCTCGGGACGAGAAGCCGATATCGGAGAGGAGGGCTATTTTTTATCTTTATTATCTCTTCACGCATTCTGCTTCTTTGGCATTTTCAATAATGCACAATTTATACGTTTGCCTATCTGTGCTTGGCCCATAGAGAAAATTTTGTTGATTTTTGTAAAGAGAGGGAAGTTCTTGAATGTATAAGGGCGACAGTTCATTGATATTTTGAGGATATTTTTGGTTGTCTTTATAGTAAAGAGACAATGGAGCTTGGATTGTTAAAAGGTCAATACTGTTAGAATATGACTGTATAGAAGGTAGCCTTGTAATCCCGTATATGGCAAGGGCAAAAAGCGCGAAAAATAAAATCCATCCAAAGATTGCAGCTATGCCAATCTTTGAGAGGCTGTTTTTTTGCGGGATTTTTTCTTTATTTAGTTCTTTCATGCGCGAGTAGACTTTATACCAGTATATGAGCCAAAGAGGCATGACGACATAGCTGACTACGGAGCCCATTGCTTGAGAAAAGCTTGAAGTTATTTCCTTGGGTATGCCGGCAAGGCTTACGAAGATGCCGATAAATTCAACGGTAGACGAAATAGCGAAACTTGCGATAATTGAAATAAGCGTCATAAAAAACATTCTTCCAAGAATCGGCCAAAAATATCCTTGAACGTAGAGTTTGCTTTTTGAGAGTGCTTCCGAGCCTTTTATGTTTTGATCAAAGAGTGTTAGAGCGGAAAATGAAAACCAAATAGAGAAAATAATTCCAGGAATTACGAAGAGAAACATGCCACCAGCAATAAGCAGGCCGGAGATGCATCCTATCCAGAGCAGTTGCCAGATGTATTTTGAGCCTTTTTTGTAGGATGATCCTATGGTAAGATTCTCCTCTTGAGCATGAGTTACCGAGTAGAGAATGGCAGATTGGCTCGTGATACTTGCAATAAAGAGGGCAAGAATCCAAACAAAAAATCCTATTATTATCGCCGGATATTGGATGAGCAGGGACGCGTCAAACCTTTTTGAAGCGAACATACTCGATATTGACTGCATAAAAAACATAAATAAAATAACTGGAACAACATTTATGAAAAAAGGCAACAAGAGTATTCCCAGATAAAATTTATATTTTTTTCTGTATACTAAGAAAGATTCTTTTAAAAGCTCGCCCGGACCCGGGAGCGGTCGAGGAGGCGGAAGAATTCCTTTTGCCTCCGCCAACGCGATATTAATATCGGAGATACCCCATCCGGTTTTTTTGAGCTCTTCAATAATATCGCCCTCGCTTGCTTTTTGCGAAAAACGTTGTTTAATATAATGTAAGAGATTTTCGTTCATATATTAAAAATATAAGGAATTAAGTATTTTATAGAGAATTACGGTGCTTAAGACTCCCCATATCGCGCCAATAACTACCTCGGAGAATGAATGCCCTACGCGCTCCATAAAGTGAGGCTTGATTTTTTGCTCGTTATCGGGAAGAGTGCTAACCATTTCATTGAGAAGTTTTCCTTGCTTTCCTAAAATATTGCGAAAAGTGACGGCATCGCGCATGATAATGAGCGTAAAAATACAACCCAGCGCGAAAACCGTAGAATCCAGCCCCTCTACTATTCCCGCGAGCGTTGTCGCTGACACTGCCAATGCGGTGTGCGCGGAGGGCATGCCTCCGTAGCTGATAAAAATATTTTTTATATTAAGATTCCCTTGGATTTTATCAATGGAAAGCTTTATTATCTGCGTGAGTACGGCAACAATGACGGGAATAAGTATGGGCGCGTATGGCATAAAAATTTTTAGTATTGTATTCTTAATAGACTAAGACACTGTAATAAAGGCAATGTCAACATAGACATTATATCAATATTTGCTAAAAAATTAAAGTTTTATGAACGCGTTGGTCCAAAAACTCATTGGCGATGGAGCGCTTAAAACTTCTCTTATAATTGAAGCATTTAAAAAAGTCGCAAGGGCTGATTTTGTACCGGAAAGCATACGAAGCGAGGCTTGGCGCGACGAGGCATTGCCGACGTTTGAGGATCAAACAATATCGCAGCCTTACACCGTCGCATTTATGCTTGAGCTCCTTGATGCGCATAGAGGAGAAACTATTCTTGACGTTGGATCTGGCTCTGGGTGGGTGAGCGCATTGCTCGCGAGTATAGTAGGGCCAAAGGGAAAAGTGTATGGCATAGAAAGAGTAGAAGATCTTGTGGAATTTTGCAAAAACAATCTTGGAAAATATAATTTTAAAAATGTAAAAATTATCCATGGAGACGGAACCCAGGGCTTGAAGGAATATGCTCCTTTTGATAGAGTGCATGTTGCCGCCGCGGCACTTGCCATTCCCAAGGCACTTAAAGAGCAATTAAAGATTGGCGGAAAGATGGTGATTCCCACAAAAAATAATGATATTCGCCTTATTGAAAAAATTTCAAAAACACAGTATACTGAAAGAATTTATCCGGGGTTTGTGTTTGTCCCGCTAATCGCGGATGATTCGGATGGCAAAGCCCTCGGATAAAAGTGATTTTTTATGAACGAATCAGAAAAATTAATTTATTCTGACTTGACTTATACATTAAGGGGAATAGTTTTTAAAATTCAAAATGACCTGGGGACAAAATTTCAGGAGAAGCATTATTGTCGCGCAATCGCAACATAACTTCAAGATAGAAAAATACTTTTTAAGCAAGAATTTCCAATTCAAGTTATGTATGAGGGGAAACTTTTAGGAAGTTTTAGGGCTGATTTTATAATAGAGGATATAGTATTATTAGAGATAAAGACTACCGATAAAATATCTGGTGAGAATATAAAACAAATTATTAGATATTTAGAAGCGGCAAAATTAAGACTCGGATTGATAATAAATTTTAGAACAAGACCATTAGAAATAAAGAGAGTTATTAATAAAAGATTTATTTGATAATAATAAATATGTTTTTGTTCTCGGTTTGTGTAAAAAATTTTTATATAATATATAATCCGCGGCCGATAGGCATCAGCGTAATCCGTACCCTATGAGAGCCATACTTTTAGCAGGAGGCAAGGGCACTCGCCTCCAACCGTTAACCAATACTATTCCAAAACCGCTCATTCCTATCGATGATAAAAATCTCACCGAGCATGTTTTTGAAATTCTAAAAAAATATGAAATATTTGACGTTACGCTTTCTTTGGGCTATATGGCGGAAAGCATATTGGATTATTTTAAAAAAAATAAAAATCACGGCGTAAACTTGGATTTTATCGTGGAACAAGAGCCCATGGGAACAGCCGGCCCACTAATGCTCATGAAACAAAAAGGCAATTATCCCAAAGAGGACTTTCTAGTGATGAATGCGGATAATTTATTTTCGTTGGATTTGAAAAAATTTATTGATTTTCATAACTCGCATAATGGGATAGCAACTATTGCGCTTTATGAGGTCGAAGACCCGTCTTCATATGGGGTTGTGGAGATGAACGAGTATAAGATTACGAGTTTTGTTGAAAAACCAAAAAAAGAAGAAGCGCCGTCTAAGCTTATTAATTCTGGATATTATATATTAAGTCCGGGTATTTTTGACTTTGTGGAAGACGCGGACTTTGCTATGATGGAAAAAGATATATTCCCAAAACTTGCAAAGCTCGGGCTTTTGTATGGACATAGGGGAGATGGCCAATGGTTTGACACCGGAACGCATGAGAGGTATGAAAAAGTCAAGAAAGAATGGAGAGGAGTTTGAAAATTTCCAATTTCTAATTACTAATTTCTAATAAATTTTTATAACCTATCTTAAAAATGTCGCTTTTCTCTATTTTGTCATCCCCCCGAAGCTTTGGGGGGATCCAGAAAACTAGGGAATAACAGTTAAATTATTTTTTTTGATATAGGTTCTAATAAGATAATTTTGAAATGAGAAGAGCATTGCGCATTTTTAGCATTCTTGTATTATTGGCAGCGGTTTTTATATTGGGGGGTTATTTGTTTTATTCCAGCGCGATAAGCAAGAAGAATTCTGATTTTTCCGAGACAAAGAAGTTTACAATCCAAGCAGGCGAGAGCTCCGAAGATATCAGCAAGCGCCTAAGAGAAGAGGGGCTTATTACAAGCTCTTTTATTTTTAATATCTACGCGTGGCAGACCAAAAAAGACGACAAACTTCGCGCTGGAGAATATAATATTCCAAAAAATATCAGCATAAAAGACATTATTGGTATTTTGAGCTCGATGCGCGCGCTTGAGCAAAACAAAATTACAATTATTGAGGGATGGGAAAATACCGAAATTGCGCAGTATCTTGATGGCAAGGGGATAAGCAAAAAAAAAGACTTTCTAAACGCGTTAAAGAAAAGGAGCTTGTGGTGGGATGATTATGAAATACTCTGGGACTTGCCTAATGGAGTTGATTTGGAGGGATATCTTTTTCCGGACACATACCTTGTATTTAAAAATGCATCCAATGATGATATAATAAAGAAAATGATTTTAAATCTTGATAAAAAGATTGACGCCCAGGTGAGAAAAGATATAAAAGACCAAAACATGAATATTCATAAAATTTTAACACTCGCGAGCATTATTGAAAAAGAAGTGATTAGTGAAGAAGATCGCGCTATTGTTTCCGGAATATTCCACAAAAGGCTTAAAGAGGGAATCGGCCTTCAGGCGGATTCAACGGTAAATTATATCACCGGAAAAAACAAAACACGCTCAAGCCTTGATGACATTTCTCTGGATAATCCGTATAATACATATAAGTATCGCGGGCTTCCGCCCGGACCTATCAATAACCCGGGGTTTTCCGCCATACGCGCGGCAGTGTATCCGAAGGATTCCCCATATTTTTATTTCCTTACAACGCCGGAGGGCCAAGTAATTTACAGCAAGAATTTTGACGAGCATATCGCGGCAAAGAAAAAATATTTAAAATAAATGGAAAAAAATCACAATCGGAGAAAATTTTGGAAGCTGGGCATGAAGGATTTTAATACCCAATATTTTGATTTTAACAAGGAAGGCGATCTCATCGTCAAAGAAGGCAATAATCAATACAACGTACGGTATCTGGCTGATAAACTTGGGACGCCAGTTGAGATTTTTTTTCCTTTTATTGTTGAAGAACGCGTGGAGGATCTCTTGGATCTTGTCGCGAGCTTGATAAAAAAAATACAGTATAGGGGAAAATTCCACTATCATTACCCCATGAAGGTAAACCAGAATAAAGAAGTGGTCATGGCGATGGTGGGCGAGGGAGCGAATCTTGAAACAGGATCGTATAACGAGCTGTGGCTCGTAAAAAAAATGCTCGAGCAGGATTCTTTTAATCCGAAGATTAGGATTCTGTGCAACGGGCCAAAAACTGAAAAGTATATTAATCTTATTGATGATCTTCAGCATAAGGGACTTAAAGTGATTCCAATTATTGAAGGCCCTAATGAACTAAAGATTTTGCGCTATTCACGCTTTGACGTCGGTATTCGGCTTGATATGCCCGTGCAGGTTGAATCTCGCTGGGATAAAAGCGTGGATAGGTTTGGATTTTCGGCGCAGGAAATTTTAGCTTTGGGCAAGCTCAAGAATCTAAAGATGCTCCACTATCACGTGGGTTCGCAGATTGAACTTTTGTCCGATGTTATAAATCCAATAAAATACGCGCTTGATGTGTATTTCAAGCTGAAAAAAATAAATCCCACTCTTGATACGCTCAATATCGGAGGCGGAATGCCGATACCGTATAACAGGGTAAAGGGATACTCTGTCACAAGCCTCATGGAGAAAATTTTTGATTTGTTAAAAAAGGAGGCTGAAAAAAATAACATGCCTCATCCAAATCTTGTGTGTGAGTGGGGGAGATACATGGTGGCTCCGTCGCAAATAACAATTTATAAGGTTATAGATGTGAAGGAAATTCCCGCAAAAAACGGCCGAGCGAAGAAATGGTATATTATTGATGGAAGCTTTATGAATGACCTGCTTGATACATGGGCCATTCACCAAAAGTGGCACGTTATACCATGTAATGACAAAGCAGAGAAAAAAACGATAAAAGTCTGGCTCGCCGGTTCAAGTTGCGATTCGGACGATATTTATACTGGGCATGGAAGCTCTATTATCTTGCCCGATTATGACGGAAACGGCGGGCAGAGTTTTTACCTGGTATTTCTTGACTCGGGCGCGTATCAGGATCCGCTTGCGTCGCACCATTGCCTACTCTCGTCGCCATTAAAGATTATCGCGGAGAACGGCCACGTAGTTGTCGCTCGCAGGCGTGAAACAGCGGAAGACGTTGGAAAGATGTTTGGATGGTAAATAAAAAATTTTGATTAAAATTTTTTAAAATCCGAAATCCGAATATCGAAATCCGAAACGCCCCTCACCTCTTCTCCTCTCCCCTTGGGGAGAGGATGGGAGAGGGGGAGAATTACGAATTTAGTAATTTGTACTTCGAATTTAGTTTGATTTTATGAAACCTAAAACTCTCGTTATATCTTTAGGCGGTTCATTAATAGTTCCAGACGGCATTGACACCATTTTTTTATTGCGTTTTAAAAAAATTATCACGGATTACGCCAAGAAAAATAGAGTGATAATAATATGCGGAGGAGGGAATACCGCAAGGAAATATAATGCCGCCTTGCGCGCCATGAGGCCCAACATTACTCCGCAAGAGCTTGATTGGATGGGAATTGAAGTAACGCACGTAAACGCGCTTCTTGTGAAGGGAGTGCTTGGAGGCGCGGTTGAAGAAAAAATTATGCACAACCCGATGGTAAAAATAAGAACAAAGAAAAATATTATTCTTGGATGCGGATGGAAGCCGGGTTGCTCGACGGACAAAGACGCCGTGCTCGCGGCAAAAACTTTTGGCGTGAAGACGATTGTCAATCTTTCCAATATCACCTATGTGTATGACAAGGATCCAAAAAAATTTAAGAATGCGAAGCCGTATAAGATCATGGCGTGGCGCGACTTGAGAAAGATTGTCGGAAACACATGGAATCCGGGCGCGCATGTGCCGTTTGATCCGGTGGCAGCGCGCTTTGCGCAAAAATGGAAGCAGAGGCTTATCGTCATGAAAGGGAGCGATTTGAAGAATTTTGAGAAGTTCTTGCAAGGAAAAAAGTTTTCTGGAACGATTGTGGAGCATTAATTGTTTTTTGGTTATTTTTTGGAGGCGAAGCATGGATGACCGCGAGCGTATCAAGCAGATAATGAGGGGAAAACTAGCAAAAAGTTTTGAAATATTAAAAGATTTACCGGGAGATTCATGTGTGCGCTTCCTGTAAGAAGCACGATCAATATTAAAGGCACGCATTCAAAAACGCGCTCGCAGGGAGCACGTAAGAGAAATAGTTGATTTGCTTGCCGTGTCAAACTGGGATCAAATTGATAGAATATTATGGGCAACTGAATTTAGGCTTCAGCTTCGTCTAAGGCATTATCTTAAATAGCTCATTAAAGCTCCAAAAAAACTGGAGCTTTAATATCGTTATTGACATATTTTTCAAATGTGATATACTATTTTTATACATAAAAATTTTCCACAGACAATAGGTGCCCCGAAACCAGAAAGGGGCGTGAATTCAATGAAAATTGAAGCCTATCGAGGAAATGCTACGAGTTTATAGTTTGTAGTTGGCAGTAAGTAGCAATGATTGTCTGTGGGAAACCACGGATTTTTTTAATATTTTCAAGTGATCCGCCAGCTGGCGGAGAGACTTAGAAAATATTAACCCCGCCTTTATGGCGGGGTGGTATAATAATATTTTTTTAATATTTTCAAGTAAGGTCGAAGGATAAGGAAGTCCTTCGATATAACTCAGGACATAAAATTCTATTTTTTCCTGAGTAATCTAAATAAGTAAAATAGAATTTTATGGCAAAATCAAGAAAAGAAAAAGAAGGTTTGGTGCAATCGTATGCCGAAAAGGCAAAGCTGGCAAAATCTATGGTGTTTGTGAGCTTTAAGGGCTTAAAGGTAAAAGACGCTGTAGCCCTGCGAAAAAAGTGCCGAGATGGCGGAGGAGAGTATATGGTTGTAAAAAAGACACTTATGAACATAGCCCTTAAGGATGCCGGAATAAAAGTTGACACCTCGAACTTATCGGGTGATGTTGGTACGGTGTTTGGATTTGAGGATGAAATTATTGCGCCAAAAATAGTCAAAGAGTTTTCAAAAACAAACGAGGCGCTAAGCCCGATAGCTGGAATTTTGGAACATTCTTTTATTGACAAATCAAAGGTCTTGGCATTATCCGAGTTGCCATCAAAGAAAGAGCTTTTGTCAAGGCTGGTTGGTTCGCTCAATTCGCCGATTTCGGGATTTGTCAGAGTCTTGGCGGGGAATTTACGAGGATTGGTACAGGTACTGAAGGCAGTTTCAGAGAAAAAAGCATAATAATTTTCATAACTACAAACTAACAACTAATTTCTAATAACTAAAAATATATGTCTGAAGAAAAAAAGAATGTTGTGGTTCCGGAGAAATTTAAAAATTTGGTGTCTGAAATTGAAAAGATGTCGGTTTTGGATCTCGCGGAGCTTGTAAAAATTCTTGAAGATAAGTTCGGCGTATCATCAGCCGCTCCAATGATGATGGCCCCGACAGCTGTCGGAGGAGCCGATCTCGTTGAGGAAAAAACGGATTTTAACGTAGAGCTTACTAATTCGGGCGCAAACAAGATCGCTGTCATTAAGGCCGTGAGAGCGATTACTCAACTGGGGCTTAAGGAAGCAAAGGATATGGTTGATGGCGCGCCAAAGGTAGTAAAAGAGAATGTAAAGAAAGCAGAAGCGGAAGAGATGAAGAAAAAGCTTGAAACAGCCGGAGCGCAGGTTACATTGAAATAGTAATAATATAAGCGAGACAAGAAAACCTCTGTTCTTTAGGAACTAGAGCGCAAGTGTCTCGCTTTTTTATTGTAACCAACTTAGGTTTTCTTTGCTGAAAGAATATACTATGGAATTTGACGATCGTCAAATTCCATAGTATGAAGTTTTAATCTTTTTTTGGGTTTATTTTGTGTTAAATCCAAATACCATATTTCCATCTAAAACATATATTCTTTTTTCTTTTTCGGAAACAATGAAGTCTTTGAGATTCGTGAATTTTTCAGAGTAATATTGCCGGACAAGCATTCCGTTTTTATCCAGTAAGACTATGCGCTTATTCGGCGGATCAAGCAGATAGAGATATGCGGACTCGGGAGATGCGAATATCTTCGTAGGATATTCGAGTACTGGGTCAATGGATTTTACGGAAAAAGTCGCAAGCTTGCCGTTAAGAAGCTTTATTACTTCCCCATTATTTTTTAAAACGTAAATATTTCCGTCAATCGCAATATCAACGCCGTCTGTGATATCAACGATATCATCTCGAATCCAACTCTCGGGATTTGAAAGGCCTGCCGAAGAATACGCGTATTTAATTATAGTATTGTTTTTTGCGTCCAATAGGTACACCTTGTTATTATAACTTTCCATTGCGATAATTTCCGAGCCGCCATCAAGTTGTATTGGTAGAGGTTTAACACTTCCGTTTAGAGTATTGAAGGAAAAAAGCGTTTCTTTATTATTGAAAAAAAGAGCTTCATTTTTTATAAGAGTAGAAGACTTCATCTCACCGAGATTTTTATCGCTTGTGTATACGGATCCTATAATATGGGTGTTTACGTCAAGAGTATATATTTGTGAATTGTTTAGATTTTGCGAATAGAGCGTTAAGTTCGTGTATATGAGAGTAGGCGATATGCTGGCTCTTGGATCAAGATTTTTCCAATTTCCGAGCACAACGGGATCTTCAATATTTTCTATATGCCGAAGCTCTTGCAGCTTTTCTTGTATTTTTTCTTTTTCTTCCAGCGCATTCGGATTATTGGCGTATTTTTTCGGGATATTTTCAAATGAATTATTCGCTTTGATGTAAAGGTTTCTCGCGGCATCTTCGTCTTGGTAAATAATGCTTGCCTCGGCAGCGTCGCGTAATTTTTTTATATCGTTTAATACTGTTTCAAATTGTTGCTCTTCCTTTTTATATTTATTGGTGATAGCCAGATGATATATGCTTTGTATAAAAAGCGCGGTAAGGATTATGGAGACAATGGCGATAACTTTTGTTTTTAGAGGAAGCTCGACAAATTTTTTAAAAAACGCTTTAAAAAATCTTTGTATCGCAAAGAGAACCCATTGAAAAATTTTGTTTTCTTGTATTGCGCTTAATGAGATTCGAATGCGCCTTGAATATGTTTTTTGAGTGTTGGCGGAGTTTTCGGTTTTAAACAATCGCTGATCTTTTTTTTGTTTCAATATTATTTTTGAAAGGGTGCCATCTTTGAGATTTTTGAAATATTCATACACCCTTGATTGCAATGTTCGCGCGAGGCGCTTGACGGTCATCCGTAAGGAAGGATTGAGAAATCTTTCGGTTGTTTTTTCTGTGTGTATAAGTTTTTTTATTGAATCTCGCGAAGCCGCTTTCGCATAATCAAAATTGTAAATGGTCGAAAGTGGTTTTTCGTCTGCAATATTTTTTTGGACGCTAATAACGGAAAAGATAAAATGTTTCGGAGTGCTAACTTGCGAAAGTATTGTTTTTAGGAATCTTGCCGAATCAGACGTTTCGTTTTGGGTTATGATAGTTTTTATTTTGTCGAGCGACAGGTAGTCCAAAATATTTGACGTGCAAAAAAACATTGAGTCCATATTGGCGATTTGTCCGGATATTGTTTGAGTAAAAAATTTGAGCGGATTAAGATTATCCACTGACGCGATATTTTCGTAAACATTAATAATCTGGTAGATAGAATTTTTTTTCAAATGAAAAAGATATCCATGTATGTTTCCCGCGGCAGAAAAACTGATTAATTGGTTTTTGATGGCGGCAATCAATATATGAATGTCTTGCAGGAGTATTGAAATTTTTTCTTTTTCCAAGAAAGCGAATATGTCTATGTTTGTTTTTTGCAGTGCGCACTCAAGCGCTTCTTCTATATTATATTCGGAAACCGCCTCTTCATTTTCTTTCGCGAAAGAGTAGTAGTTTATTTTTATCTGGTCAATGATAAAATTTATAAAATCGGGGATTTTTACATCCTCTGATTGCATTGAAATAAATCCAAAAATTTTTCCGAGTTTTTTATCCTTTTCTTTGACGGGCTTTGAAGAAAAGCATTTACTCTTGATATGCCTTGAATTTTCAGTTTCAATCGCGAGATTGTAGATTTTATGGGAAAAATGCTCCATTTGAATTATACATTGACTCTTTATTAACATTTATATTATACTATAAAATATACTCTAAAGTAAATTACCCAAAGGGGTGAAATAAAAATCAATTGTAAGAAAATATAAATTTTTATGCTTGAACACATTTTTGGTTCAAATACAAGGGTGAAAATTCTTAATGTATTGTATCAAAATCCAAAGAAGGTTTTTTTTGTTCGGCAACTTGCTCGAGAAACCCGATCACAGCTTAATTCCATAAGAAGGGAGATTGAGAACTTAAAAAGCATTGGAGTGATTATTAAAGCCGTCCATGATGACGAAAAAAGATTGGAAGAAACAGCGCATGTGCCACAAGGGGAAAAGCCGGAAAATAAAAAAAGCGTTCCCGACTACATTGAAAAACTGAAAAAATACTATGCAATAAATCAAAATTTTTTGTTATATCATGAACTACGTTCCCTCATTCTTAAATCAAGGCTTTTCGCGGAAAGAAACTTTATAAAGAAAATTGAAAATATTTCTTCATTGCAACTTTTGTTGTTTACCGGAATTTTTGTGGGAATGGAAAAGTCGAAAACAGACATGCTGTTAGTTGGAAGCGTAGAAAAGAAAAAGATGTTAAAAATTATAGAAGAATTTGAAAAGGAACTCAACCATAAAATAAATTATACTATTATGACCCACCAAGAGTATAAATACAGAAAAGAGATTACCGACCGCTTCCTGTACGACATTTTAGAGACGAAAAATATCGTCATGATCGATAAGACGAATCCGGTGAATAATGAAAAGAAGAAATAGGCTATGATTTTATTTTTAGATACAAGCAGTAAGAAAAAAGTTACAATTGCTATGTATGAGAAAAATTCATTGAAAAAAAGAAAGGTTATAAAAATAAAAAATTATCATTCGGAAGAGCTTCTAAAAAATATTGATGCTTTCTTAAAAATAAATACATTAACCCAGCGATCTTTGGGGGGTATAGCGGTCGCATCCGGCCCAGGAGGATTTAGTTCTCTTCGAATAGGCATTACCTGCGCCAATACGCTTGCGTGGGCGTTGAAGATACCCGTTTTCGGGATAAAAGAATCCAACACAAGACTTTCTGAAAAAAAAATTGTTGAAATTCTTTTTAAAAAATTAAAAAAGGCAAAATTGGGGATTTTTGTCACTCCTTTGTATGGCAAGGAGCCGAATATAACTTTTCCATCTTGAATTACGAAACTCCCTTACTAAGCTCATTGCGATCCGCCAGCTGGCGGACGGAATCCAGTAAATTACCATATTTCATTTTTTTAGATCCCCCGATAGCTATCGGGGGTGTGGGATGACAATTTTTCTACAGTCTCAATATTATAATTTATCCACAGCCATAAACAGCTTTACAAAAGAGCTGTTTTTTCATTCTAATTTAGCAAATAATTAGGTAGTTGAAAATGGTTGACAGTAGTAAGAAAGTGGTATAAAATAGTAATAGAGTGGTGAAAAGTGGTATAAAGTGGGAGACAAACAGAAATCACTATTCGACCTCAAGCTTCTTTCGACCCCGCCATCGGCCCTGAGGGCTCAGGCCCTGAACGGGAGCTCAGGACCGTGTGGCAGGACGAAAGGGCTCAAGACCGAGGGGAAAATAAAAAAAAATATCCTTGCTAAACAAAAACAAAAACAAAAGAAACGTTATTAATACACATCCTTTCCCCGAATGATTTTTCGTCCGGGGAAAGGAGTAGGCGATACAAATGTTTATTGGAGAATATAGACACACTATTGACGAAAAAGGGAGGCTGGCTATACCGGCTAAATTTCGGCAACTTCTCAAGGACGGAGCCGTTGTGACTAAAGGCCTTGATAGTTGTCTTTTTTTATATACAAAAGAGGAGTGGAAAAAATTAGTGGACAAATTATCCGCCCTTCCTATATCAAAGGCAAATAGCCGAGCCTTCGCACGCCTTATGCTTGCAGGCGCAATGGATGTAGAAGTGGATAGGCAGGGAAGGGCAATGATACCAGAATATTTGCGGGAGTTTGCGAGGATGAAAAAGAGAGTGATTGTGGCCGGTCTTTACAGCCGGCTTGAGCTTTGGGACGAAAAGCAATGGGAAAAATACAAGAAAGGCACCGAATCAAAGAGCAACGATATTGCCGAGGAATTAGGAGAGCTTGCTGTATAAATTAATTGCTACATTGTTACATTGCCAAATTGCTCATAGTCCAGACAACTAATAGTTTTACAATGTAACAATAATATTTCAGAGAATGTACCACATTCCAGTTTTACTGAAGGAGGTAATCGAATATCTTAATCCTTTACCAGGACAGAATTTTATCGATGGAACGCTGGGCGGAGGAGGGCATACGCGGGAAATTGCGAAGCGCATTGTTCCGAATGGAAGAGTTCTTGCGATAGATTTGGATTATGATGCGTTGAAGTATTTTAAAAATCAAAATGTAAATATTAAAAGCATCATTTTGGTTCAAGGGAATTTTCGCGATATTAAAAAGATTGCACTTGAAAATAATTTTAAAGACGTGAGCGGCATAGTGCTTGATTTGGGAGTATCATCACATCAGCTTGATGATAGTGTAAAAGGATTTGGTTTTAACGCTGATGCTATTGATATGAGGATGGGAGAAGGAGACCTGACAGCTAAGGAGATCGTGAATACATACAGCGAGCAAGAGCTCATTGAGCTCTTCAGAGATTATGGAGAAGAAAATTTAGCAAAGCCCATAGCGCGAAAGATAATTGAATGTAGAAAATCAAAAAAAATAGAAAAACCAAGCGAGCTAGTTCAAATTATTTCCAAAGCATATAAAAAATATTATAAAAAACCATCTTTAAAAAATCCTGCGACAAAAGTTTTTCAAGCCTTGCGGATAGGCGTAAATGATGAGCTTTCGGCTCTTCAAGAAGCCTTGGAAGGCGCTAGAGATATATTGAATACAGATGGAAGAATAGCCGTTATATCATACCATTCCCTAGAAGATAGGATTGTAAAAAATTTTTTTAGGAAAGAAGCAAAAGATTGCGTCTGTCCCCCGCAGTATCCTCAGTGCCAGTGCGCTCATATAAAAACATTAAAAATAATCACAAAAAAGCTTGTCGTGCCAAACTCACAGGAAGTCATGGAGAATGCAAGAAGCAGGAGCGCAAAAATGAGAGTGGCGCAAAAATTGAAATAACAATGAAGCACATTTGTAATCTCGCCCGATAGCTATAGGGGCGAGGCATTAAGAACTTTCATTCCCCGTAGCCAACCTATCCCACTTCTCCGCCAGCTGGCGGATTCGGTGGATTCTCTCATATTTTCATCTCCCGATAGCTATCGGGAGTATTCAGCGGAGGGGAATAAAAACAAAAATAATCATAATAGTATGTGGAAAATATTAAGAAAGAAATCAAAGAAACAAAAAAATAATTTTTTAAAAAAGAAAATATTTAATACTTTTTTGTTTGGAATTATAGGCGTAGCGCTCGTCGTTTATATCGTTCAATCAAATAATTTGGCGACGAAAGGCTATAAGATAAAAGATATTGAGCATGAGATTGAAGAATTGAAAAAATCTAAAAGAGATTTGGAGAGTAAGAGCCTAGAGCTCCAGTCGTTGAGCGTTCTTACAGAGAAACTCAAGAATCTGGAGATGGTGGAATCAAAAGAAGCGGTTTATCTGTATCAGAATTCTAAAACAGCGCTTAAGAAGTAGGCATTACTTTCAGCCCAAGGCTGACCCCGCCCGAGGCGGGGCAATTTCTAATCCCTAATATCTAATTTCTAAAATATTCGAATCGGATTTAAATTAAAATATTGTTTTATTAGAAATTAGTAATTGGAAATTAGAAATTTTCGCCTATGCCTCTGGTAATACGGAAAACATCAAGCCATATTCCCATACGAAAAGATTTTCGACTCCATATGCTTATGGTTGTCTTTTTTTTAATGTACGCAGCTATCGTGTATCGTTTAGTGGATTTGCAGATATTTCATTATTCCGAATATAACGCTCTTGCTAAAAATTTGCATCAGATAGAAAGGGAAATTATCCCACCCAGAGGTTCCATTTATGTGAAAGAAAATGATAAGCTCTATCCCATTGTGTATAACGAGGAATATTATTTGGCGTATGCGGATCCGAGAGAAATTGCAGATACTAAAAATTTTATCGACACGATAACACCCGCGCTCGGTTTGAGCGATGAAGAATGGAGGGATCTTTTAAAAAGGATAAACAAAAAAGATGATCCGTATGAGCCTGTAAAAAAGAAAGTATCAAAAGAAAAAGTTGAAGAGCTCAAAACAAAGTCAATTTCAGGAATGTATTTTGTGCCGGAGACCCACAGGAAATATCCTGAAAAAAATATAGGGGGCCATGTTTTGGGCTATGTTGACTATAACGGCGTCGGAAGATACGGGCTCGAAGGATTTTATAATAAACTTTTGGCAGGAGTGCCTGGAAAAATTCGTTCATCAAAAGACGCGTACGGTTTGAGCATAACCTTGGGAGACCGCGAGATTGAAAATCCTGTTTTTGGAAAAGATATTATTTTGACCATTGACAGGAATATCCAGTTTAAAACATGTGAAGAGATAAAAAAGGGCGTAGAAGATTACCAAGCCGAAAGCGGGTCAATTATTGTCATGGATCCCAGCTCCGGTGCGATACTTGCTATATGCAGTTTTCCCGATTTTGATCCTGCAAATTTTAACACCGTAAAAGATATCAACATCTTCAACAATCCTGCAATTTTTTACGCGTATGAGCCGGGCTCTATATTTAAGCCGATTACCATGGCGATAGGGCTTGACCTCAAAAAGATCGCGCCCAATACAACCTACGAAGACATAGGCGAGATAAAAATAATAGGACAGAAGCCCATTAAAAATTTTGACCAAAAAGCCTATGGAGTGCAGACCATGACACAGGTACTGGAAAAGTCGTTAAACACGGGAGCTGTTTTTGTAGAAAATCTCATTGGCAAAAAGAGTTTTTTAAAGTATGTAAAAGGTTTTGGATTTGGAGAAATAACCGATATAGGGCTTGATTTTGAGGGAAGAGGAAATATAGCCCCGCTTGATAAGCGTGGCGAGATTTACGCGATGACGGCCTCATTTGGTCAGGGGATTACCATAACACCAATTCAGTATCTTTCGGCATTTTCCGCGCTCATAAACGGCGGAAAGCTCATGAGGCCATATATCGTTGAGAAGATTTTAAGCGAAGGGGAGATGGTTGAAGAAATAAAGCCCACGGTTGTGCGGCAGGTGATATCACAGAATGCCTCCGCACAAATTACCGGAATGCTTGTTTCGGCAGTTGAAAATGGATGGGATAAAAAAACAAAAATACAAGGTTATTATGTCGGCGGAAAAACAGGAACCGCGCAAATTGCCGGCCCAGACGGTAAATACAGTGACGCAACAACGCATTCATTCGCAGGTTTTGCGCCTGCGTATAATCCGAGAGTTGCGATAATTGTGCGTCTTGACAAGCCAAAGAGGTACAATTTCGCATCCGAGACAACAACGCGAGTCTTTAAAAATGTGGTAGAGTTTATTTTAGATTACTATAATGTTCCGCCGGACAGATAAAATCACGATTTACATTGTTTATGAAAAATTTTTTTAAAAAAATTGTTGAAAGAAAATTGAAAAAATACGCCGAAAGGATTCTTGAAAAATATAATCCCGATATTATAGCTATTACCGGAAGCGTTGGAAAAACTTCTACGAAAGAAGCGATATATGGTGTTTTAAAAAATCATTTTGAAGTACGCAAAAGCGAAAAGAATTATAATAACGAAATTGGGGTTCCGTTGACTCTTATTGGCAGCGATTCGGGAGGGAAATCTCCTTTTGCCTGGCTTGGGATTTTTCGCAAAGCAAAAAAAATTATAAGAAACAAATGCGAGTACCCGAAAATTATTATTCTTGAGATGGGGGCGGACCATCCCGGAGACATAGAGTATCTTACAAGCTTTATAAAGCCCAAGATCGCGATTGTTACGCACGTTGGGCACTCGCACGTTGAATATTTTAAAACGCAAAAAAATATCGCGAGGGAAAAAGGAAGGCTTATTGAAAATACAAGGAAGGACGGATATGCGGTCTTAAATTTTGACGACCCCTATGTTTTGAGCATGGCGAAAAGAACAAAGGCAAATGTTTTGACGTATGGATTTTCGGAAGGATCGGATCTTCGAGCAAGCGAAGTGAGAGCCGGAGAGGAGTCTAAAAACGGAATAGGCATAAGCTTTAAGCTCGCGTATGATAAAAGCAATGTGCCTGTGATTTTACCCAATATCTTAGGCGAACATTTTATATACGCCGTGTTATGCGCGATAGCAGTTTCAAAAATTTACGAGATTAATATCGTTGACACCATAAGCGAGTTGAAAAATTTTGAGCCGTTGCCCGGAAGAATGAAGCTTTTGAAGGGCATAAAAAATACAAAAATAATAGATGATACGTATAACTCGTCGCCACAGTCGGTCATTGCCGCACTAAAGGCAATGGCACTATATCCGTCAAAAAGAAAAATAGCGGTGCTCGGCGATATGCTTGAGCTTGGAAAAATTTCTGAAAATGAGCACTATGCCATTGGTGAAAAGCTGATGGATTTTGGAATTGACATAGCGATATGCGTTGGCGAGAGGTCGCGCGACATTGCGCGCGGGGCAAAAGACTCGGGAATGCTTCCAGATAGGATATTTTCTTTTTCCGAAATACGCGAAGCGGGAAAGTTTTTACAAGAAAGGATGGAACAAGGCGATCTTGTACTTATCAAAGGATCGCAGGGGATGAGAATGGAAAATATTGTACAAGAAGTTATGGCAGAGCCTCAAAGGGCACGAGAAGTGCTTTGCCGCCAGAGTAATGAATGGCGAAACAGGGCTTGACAAAAATAAAATAATGATGTATATTTTTATAAAAGTTCTTTAAAAAATGAAGTATTTTTCAGAAAAGGATTTCGAAATACGAAAAAAGAAAGGTGGTGAAGCATGAGTTCACAAAAAAGCGAAGAAAAAAAGCCGGATTTAAGGATTTGGGAAGAGATACAAAGAAGAAAAATTGAATTAGATAAACAGGGGAAGCTTAATCCAAAACCGAGAACAGAGATTGAAAACATAATGCTTCGTTTGCATAAAATGGCGGGCGCGGGAAACTCCTTGAACGGATAATTATAAAAGCCGCTCTCATTCAAAAAGAGCGGCTTTGTCATGCATTCGTTTTTTGTAATGAACATTACAAAAGAAGTATAATAGGAGATATGATGAAAAAGAAATTACTTGTATCTTTGTTTTTGCTGTTTAGTGCGTCAATATTTTTTTTTGCCAATAACACAAAAAAAGAAACCACAATAAAGGAAAGGCCTATTGCAGCATCGCATCGCGTAAAAAAAACAAGAACTTATCAGGTGAAAAGCGATGAATCAATGCTTTATGTAGTGGCGCGAGCCATAGACGGAGATACTATTGAGCTTGAAAGTGGCGAAAAAGTCCGCTATATCGGCATAGATACTCCCGAGACAAAGCATCCGAAAAAAGCCGTTCAGTGTTTTGGCAAAGAAGCGCATGAAAAAAATAAAGAGCTCGTAGAAGGAAAATATGTCCGCCTTGAAAGGGATGTGTCGGAGCGCGACAAATACGGAAGGCTATTGCGTTATGTGTATGTGGTGAATACAGATAGCAATGAAGAAATTTTTGTAAACGCGGAGCTTGTGTCAAAAGGCTACGCGCACGCTTCAACATTTCCTCCGGATGTAAAATTCCAAGAAATATTTTTGGATGGGCAAGACTTTGCGCGCGAGCACAAGCTTGGGCTGTGGGGAGGCTGTTATTGACACGCATATGAATCTCTGATAGCATAGTTATTAAGCGCCCCTTTTGTTATTTTACATTTTTTAATCTTTATGGTTCCTTACAATAAAGGAGGTTGAGTATGTCTTCTGTAGCCACACGTTCGTGGGTTGAGGTGAGCCCGAATATTCGTTTAGACAAGAGCATCTATGATGAGTTGCGTACAGCAGTTTTGAAGGAAATCAAAAAGATTGCAAAATTGCATCAATCGCCATTGCTCAAAGTAGAAGTTATTCCTTGGGAATGGGGTTTTGATGGGAACTTTAATTCCATCATTATTCGATGGATATCGGAGAAGGGTATATTTGGTCGTTTATATTCAAGTTGCGTAGGATGGAAAATTCCTCAAGCAATAAGTCCTCTGTCTGAAGTGGAAGAGGCTACAAAAATCATGTTTGATTTTATGGAAATAGGTAAAGTAAAACAAGTTT
>CAYJWS010000011.1:1463-23791 GCA_964373925.1 uncultured Gammaproteobacteria bacterium | reverse complement strand
CTAACGTATCTGCAGAAAACACTTAGTCCTGTTCCAACAGGGTAGGGATGCCCAAAAAGCCGCTTCTTGACATATTAATGTAATTATGTTAGGATAGAGCTAAATTTTGGCAAGGTGCCTAGATATTGAAAGCTGTACATTCTAAACTCGAAGGGGGGTGGTGCTAAATGGCCCAAACACATAAGGACCGCCACAAGTGGAAAAGAAAGGAAAGGAAAAAAACGGGACAATCCGATCCAGGAAAGATCAAACTCCACCGAGAGCGCTTTCTCGACCAGCTTGAACAGCAAACCATGATCCAGAGTAGTGGCTACAAGCCGATCGTCTTCCAAGCACGTCTGAAGTTCATGGTCGAAGAAGGAACGACGGAGCTTTCGATGCATGGAGAGAAGGTCGCTGATATCCCGTTTTTGGTTGACGATCCTATCTCTTGTCACTACGCAGTGGCGGCCCACACGCAGGACTTCAATGCGAATCACGAAGCTGACGTTCTATCCAAACACGTACAACGGGTGAAGTATCTGGGACAGCCATGTCATCTCATGGCACAAACCGGAGAAGCAAGGATCTGTTCCTCAATCGCCACGTGTCCCTATCGGCGCTGGATCGCTGAACAGGGAAAGCCAGAGTGTATGTTGAAGTGAGAAGCGCCGCGCTTCATTATAGAGCCTAAGGAGAAATCTCCGAGGGCTCTTCTTTTTTGAATTCAAAGAGCAAGAATTTTCCGCCAAAGCCAGCTAATTTTTCAATAATCTTAAATTGAAAAATTAGCTGAATTGAGTTATACTTAACTCAATTAAAAACTTGAAATTGTTAATGCTCTCGGCTTTTTAATTCATTTTGCCCGCCCGCCCATTCCGAGTCCCGCGAAGCGGGACGAGGACAGCCCCGAAGCAGAGCAAGCTCGCTACGGGGTAAAAATTCCGTTCGAGCTATTTCAAGAATACACCGCCAGATTTCCAAGTTAGATGTTGAATAAGAATAATAATAAAAAAATATATGGACAAAGTAGTGCATTTTGAGATTCCGGCTGATGATTTGGGTCGGGCAAAAAAGTTTTATAGCTCTATCTTCGGATGGGAGCTTGAGGATTATCCAATGCCTGGAGGCATGAAGTACACAGGCATTCGTACCGTTGCCGTAGACGAGAAAACGCGAATGCCCAAAGAGCCTGGCGCTATTAACGGCGGGCTTATGGAGCGAAGCAAGGCTGTAAACTCTCCCGTTTTTGCAATCAACGTGAACTCTGTAGACGAATATATCAAAAAAATAGAAGGCGCAGGCGGAAAGACTATTTCGACAAAGGTGGAAATTTCGGGAATGGGTTTTTATGCTTATGTAGCCGACACCGAAGGCAACGTTATTGGTTTATGGGAAGATAAAAAATAATTCTTCATGCCAATAATTTGACGGTTATGTTCACTCGCGGTAGGATAGATAGAGAGGAATATATATGGCGGAAAATCAAACACAAAAACAAGACAGAGGAAAAACTTTTTTGCAATGGAAGTTTTTTGAATTTCCCATACACCAAAGGGGGCTAGTATGGTATTTTGTTTCTGGTCTTTTTATCATGTTATTCTTGGGGTATGCTGTTTTTACGAGAAATTTTTTGTTCGCGCTTATTATTATTTTATTTGTTCTCCTTTTTTACATAATGAATAGAAGCGTCCGAGAGATCACCATACAGATTGGAGAAGACGGGGTATTACTTGGAAATAAACTCTATCAATACAGTTCTATGGAAAAGTATTGGATTATTTACAACCCTCCTCAAGTGAAAAGTCTCTACATTCAGTTTAAAAGTTTTTTTTCTCCACGCCTTGTCATATCGCTTGAAAACCAAAGCCCGCTCAAAATCCGCGAGATTCTCTCCAATTATATTGTTGAGGATCTTGATCAAGAAGAAGAGCCGCCGCTTGATACGTTGACGAGGGTGTTGAAGTTATGATATTGTACACTTCTGTTTGCCGCATGCCCTCGTCGTCTCCCGCCCCAATAATTTTTTGGAGATTAATGAAAGGCGGGATCCCCCGAAAGCATTCGGGGGACAAAGGATACTTGCCCGCCATAGCCTAAGCTCCTGTAGTTCAACGGATAGAACGTAGGTTTGCGGAGCCTAATATGGAGGTTCAATTCCTCCCGGGAGCATAGGCTACGGCAGCGGGGGACATAGGTTAGTCAAGATATGTAAGGAGAGGTTTCCGCCCAAGGCTGATCCCGCGGCTGCGGGACAATTCCTCTCGAGGGCAATTTTTAAAAGTAAGGTTTCACGCCACCAATATTTCATTTTAAAAGAAGGCGGGATCCCCCGAAAGCATTCGGGGACAATTCCTCCCGAGGGCATTTTTTAATATAGTGAGGTTTCCACTGGTAGGAAGATTTTTTTTATAATGATTTTTGAAAGAAAACTCCGCGAGTTTCTTTTTTGTTTTTGTTTGATAATTTAATAATATGATGGTATTATCCATTTTAGTTTGAACCTTAATGCCCCTTGAAAGGAGGCAATCATGAGCCACAAGAATATCACCGACGAGAACGAATTGGCCCAGCTTCGGAAGTTCAACAATCCTAACAATGAGCCGACGGGACACTTCACTGGCCGGTGTATGAGATGCGGAAGCAAGGACTTGTGGGACGATGCAACCGCCTACGGCTGTGAGTGTTGCGGAGCGATGTACATGACCGGAGACATGCTTCCACAACTCGTTTGCAACTTCTGCGGCGGACAGTTCCAGATAGGCGAAGTCCATACCTGTTCGGTTGCCAAGAAAAACATCGCTTTCGAGGGAGGTAGATGACACGCAGAACAGCAAAATTGTCTACTTCGTCGGAGCGATTCGCGGCGACCGGCCATTTGCGGTGTCAAAAAAATTGAATAAGGAGGTGAGCGGAAATGCGAACCGGTGTTAAGCTCTTTTGGAGCCATGAACACGAGTGCGGAACTGGGTTAGGAATCAGACGCTGAACGTCGAGGTTGATCGTGAGCGTCTCAATGGAAGGACAATCCGTTCCCTCAAGATTCGTGGAGGAGAAGCATCGTTTTTTCCGGGTGGTGGCGTTGTGGTGAAGATGCCATGGTCAGGAGAGTTCTGGCTAGCCTTCCAAACAATAATGGTTCTCGAAATTCGCGACCTCAAGGGCAACCTCGTCAAGCGCAACCACTACCTATGTACCAAGTGTGCTACCCTCACCGGCAAAATGGAGAACTACAAGCCGAGTAATGTGAGTGGCCTCGTTGATGCGAACTTTAAGTGCACTCGGTGCGAATACCAGTGGGAGTTGAAGAGGATATGAACATCTTCCATACTTCCCGACACATTGGCCGTGCGCGAACCTCATGCGCCGGCCAGTTTTCTTTTTTGAATTCAAAGAACAAAGGATTTCCCGCCACCAACATTTCATTTTAAAAGAAGGCGGGATCCCCCGAAAGCATTCGGGGACAATTCCTCCCGGAGGCGGAGGAACGGCCGACAAGAAAAATAAATTGTTGTACCTTGCCAAAGCTTAAGTGAAGGAATGGACGATTTTGAAAAAAGAAAAGAAAATTTTTTAATCATAAAATCCATAAGATTTAGGACATAAAACAGCAGAAGTGCTGATTTTTTGTTTGCTCTTTATTGTTGGGCTAAAATATGCTATCCTCAAATATTATCGGAATCTCTGGTAATCCCTGCCACAGGGTATGTGGTAAACGCACATTTATAAAAGGAGGGTATCATGCTCAAGAGAGCAGTAGTAGCTGTACCGAAGAGCTTGAATGAGGCGGCCAAGTTTTTGGCGGAGATAGGGCAAGAGCAGCGCGCCACCGACAAAATTCGATCAGGCCTCAATGCCAAGGTGGACGAACTGAAAGCCAAGGCGATGGTCGACGACGAGCCTCACCAGGAAAAGATTTTACAACTTGTCGAAGGTCTCTTCGCTTTCGCTGAAGCCCATCGCGATGAGCTGACCGATGGTGGCAAGCGCAAGACAGTCGAAGTGCCAACGGGCACCTTCAGCTGGCGCATGACACCGCCATCTGTGAAGCTTCGCGATATCGAATCAATTCTGGAAAGCCTGAAATCGCTCAAACTGAAGCGGTTTATCAGGACGAAGGAGGAGATAGACAAGGAAGCGATGCTGAAAGAACCCGAGACGGCTAAAACCGTTAAGGGTGTCTCGATCAGCCAGCACGAGGAGTTCGTGGCAAAGCTTGCAGAGTTGGAGGTGGAAATAGTAACTCAGGTCGACAAGCTCAAAAAAGCTGTGGCTTGAGAAGTTTCCCAATCGACGGACTGAGCAGACCAACTGTTCCCCGCCATGTCGCAAGACCTTTGGCGGGTTTTTTCTTTTTATGTTTTTAATCTCTTTTAGGGTTCAATTCCTCGCGGTTTGCCGCGTAACGTCATTCCCCTGAAAAGGGGAATCCATGTATATACTTTTTTTAAGGTAATTGCGATTGTTTTTGGATTCCCCCGATAGCTATCGGGGGAATGACAGTGAGCTGATACCTCGTCAGCTTGCTGCGTGGTAGTTCATTTTTTCAAAAATATTTTTTTATTGAAAAAAATGCTTAAAAAAGCTACTATGGATATATTGAAAAATATGTCTACCATCAATCTTCAAACGCCCGTGGAAGATCTTACGCGCGTTGGCAAAACTGTGGCAACAAGGCTCCATACGCTTGGCATCCGCACGGCGGGTGACCTGCTTTTGTATTTTCCTTTTCGGTATGTTGATTATTCTAAGATTACAACCATTGAAAATCTTGTGCCCGGCGAGCCCGTTACGGTGCGAGGCGTTATAGAACTTATAAAAAATAGAAGAAGCTTCCGCCGGCATACTTATGTCACCGAAAGCCTTGTGCGCGACCATACCGGCTCCGTAAAGATACTCTGGTTTAACCAGCCGTACCTCGCGAAAGTGCTCAAGCCCGGCGATGAAGTATATATCTCAGGAGAGCTTGATGGCGATAAGAATAGCCTGCAATTTACAAGCCCGCTGTATGAAAAGGCAAAAGAAGAAACAATACATACCGCGAGGATTATTCCAATATATCCTCTTACTAAAAATATTTCTCAAAAACAGCTTCGGTTTCTTATAAGCCAAGCAATTCATTTGGCTCAAGATATAGAAGAATGGCTGCCTGAATATTTCATAAAAAAATACAATCTTTCTTCTATTTTTTTTGCCATTCAAAATATCCACTTTCCTCAGAGCAACAAAGCTTTGGACTCTGCGTTGTATCGGTTGAAATTTGACGAGCTCCTGCGGCAGCAACTTAAAGTGCAATACAATAAACTCCAGTACGTCCATCTGCGCGCGCGATCTTTTGCTTCAAATATAGAAAATATAAAAAAGTTTGTCTTCTCTCTTCCGTTCACGCTCACCAAAGACCAAAAAATCGCGTCGTGGCAGATTTTGCAGGATATGGAAAAAGATATTCCCATGAACAGGCTTTTGGAGGGAGACGTGGGTTCGGGAAAAACCGTTGTAGCCGCTATAGCGGCTCTCAATTGCGCCATGAATTCTGCACAGGCAGTTTTTATGGCGCCAACGGAGGTTTTGGCGCTGCAGCATTATGAAAAAATCTCAAAGCTTTTTAAAGATTTTGACGTTTCGGTGGCGCTTATTACCAGGACAAAAAAAATAATTCAGGGAGAGGGCGCTACAAAAGCGAAGGCATACAGAAAAATTGAACAAGGCGAAGTTGATGTTGTTATCGGTACGCACGCGATTATTGCCGAGGATGTTATGTTTAAGGAAATAGGGCTTGCCATAATTGACGAGCAGCACCGCTTTGGCGTTGAGCAAAGAAAGCTTTTGACCAAAAAATCGCTTGAAAAAAATTATTCTCCGCATTTTCTTTCCATGACTGCAACTCCTATCCCACGGACGCTTTCTCTTATACTCTATGGAGATTTGGATATATCAATGATTCGAGAAATGCCCGCGGGCAGAAAAAAAATAATCACGCAGATTGTGCCTCCAAAAAAAAGAAAAGATGCCTATGAGTTTATCAGAGAAAGAATGAAACGCGGTGAGCAGGTTTTTGTAGTGTGTCCGCTTATTGATCCGACAGACGCCTTAGGAGTAAAGTCTGTCACGGAAGAATATGAAAGAATACAAAAAGAAATTTTTCCCGAGTTTCACGTGGCAATGCTTCATGGAAAAATGAAGCCGCAAGCAAAAGAAGAAGTTATGAATAATTATAAAAAAGGCGAGATTCAAATTCTCGTCGCAACATCGGTGATAGAAGTGGGCGTTGATATACCTAACGCAACCGTTATGTTTATTGAGGGGGCGGAAAGATTTGGGCTTGCCCAGCTGTATCAGTTTCGAGGAAGGGTAGGGAGATCGCATTTGCAGTCGTATTGTTTTTTGTTTATGACGAATTTTAGCGAGCGCGCGAACCAGAGGCTCCACGCGCTCCTCTCGGCAAAAGACAGCTTTGAGCTTGCAAAAATTGATCTGGAGCTCCGCGGGCCTGGCGATGTGTATGGAGTAGAACAGTCGGGATTTCCCGAGTTTAAGCTTGCAAAACTCACGGATGTTGCTATAATCCAAGAGGCGCAGGCATGCGCGCAGGAAATACTCACGCTTCCGCCCGAGAAGCATCCCAAGCTTTGGTCAATTATTCAAGATAATATACGCTCTATCCACCCTGAATAATACTTGAAAAGAATAGAGATTTTCTTTATAATTATTAGATTTTTTTTATATTACGAAATAAACTTTATTGTTATTGCGAGTCTTCCGATAGTTATCCGGGGATGAGGCAATTTATTTTTTTTCGTCATTGCGAGCCCGGCGAAGCAATCCGATGCTCAAGCATCGTCCCGATCCGCCAGATGGCGGAGAGGGATCTCGTATAAATAATGAGACCCTTCGACTATGCTCAGGGCGACTTCTCACGAAGTCGGATCGCCACGCTACGTTTCATGGAGTTTATCCCGATGAATATCGGGACTCGCGATGACCGGTAGTCAAGGGGATCCCCCGATAGCTATCGGGGGATGATGGCAGTAAGGGCATTTCGTAATTCAAGATAATATTCATAACCCAACTCTATGGAAAACGGACAAGTACAGATGTCAAAAAAAGAGAGAAGGATGCAACGCAGGCAGGAAAAAGCCGAAAATAAAATATCGCATGAGAAGAAAAAAGCAGCTCAAAGAGTACTGAAAATTGTTATTCAAGCAGTATTCTTACTGCTCATTTTTGGATTTATAGGATGGAAGCTTACCCGCCCCAAAACAGGGCAGTCCATTGCAGATCTTGGCAATGATCATATTCAAAGCATAGATACAAAACATATTGCCTATAATTCCACTCCTCCAACATCAGGCCCGCATCTTGGCCACAAAGCCCCGTGGGGAGTATCTGACGCGCCAATTCCAAACGAGCTTCAGGTTCATAATCTTGAAGACGGCGGGGTGATGGTGCAGTATTGGTGTGGAGATGGATCAGAACTTATTCAAGAAACAGAAGCAACCTCCACAGAAGCATTTGTGCCAGACTATCAGGTAGGATGTCCCGAATTGGTAAAACAACTTGAAGAAATTATAAAAAAATATTCAGAAAGAGTAATTTTGGCTCCGTATCCCGACCTTCCATTAAAAATTGCCCTTACCGCGTGGACAAGGATTGATACGCTTGATGCGTTTGATGAAAAGCGCATTGTTGATTTTATAAATGCCTACCAAGGCATAGACCATCATGTGAAATAAATTTTTTCGTTTTTTGTGTTTGCATCTTTAAAAGACTGCAAAAAATGTAAAATTGTCATTCCGGCCCCGGAGCCGGAATCCAGACCTTATAATGTGCGAAATTTTGGATTCCCGCTTTCGCGGGAATGACAACAAAATATCTGATTTTAAGTATTTATATAACCTACCTGTTTTATTCGATATTTTGAGCCTTTGAAATATATTCAATCGCTTTTTGGATGTTCGCGCATTCAATAATTTCGCAGGTAGTTTTTATTCGCGTGTTAAGCAGAGGCATTATGATTTTTTTGAATCCAAGCTTTTCGCACTCCAAAATTCTCTTTTCCGTTTGGTTTACCGAGCGAATTTCTCCACCAAGCCCTACTTCGCCAAAAGCTATGAGGTCTTTTTCTAAAATAATATTTTTATGCGCCGATACTATTGCCAAAGATACCGAGAGGTCAATAGCAGGTTCGGAAACCTTGAGTCCGCCCGTGATATTTATGTGTATGTCCTGCGTTTCAAGGGCGATATGAGCCCTTCTCTGAAGGACAGCGATGAGAAGATTAAGGCGGTTGAGATCAAATCCTTGGGCTTTTCTTTGCGGATATCCAAAGCTTGTTTTTGTGACAAGCGCTTGCACTTCTGCCAAAAAAATTCTTGACCCCTCCAGCGTTGCCGTTATTATGGAGCCGGAATTTTTGGAATTTTTTTCCATAAGAAATATCGCTGAAGGATTTTTTACCTCGGCGAGGCCGCTGTCTTTCATCTCAAAAACGCCCACTTCGTTTGTGGAGCCAAAGCGGTTTTTTATCGTACGCATAATCCTGTAGGAGTGGTATCGGTCGCCCTCAAGGTACACTACGGTGTCAACAAGATGCTCGAGCATTTTGGGGCCCGCAACAACACCTTCCTTGGTAATGTGGCCGATAATAAAAATTGCCGTATTGGTTTTTTTTGCTATTTCTAAAAGGCGCACGGTCGCGCTGCGCACCTGACTTACGCTTCCCGGCTCGCTGGGCACGTCGCTTGAATACACTGTCTGGATAGAGTCAACTATAGTGAGTTCGGGTTTTTCTTTTTCTATGGTCGCGCAGATCGTTTCAATGTGCGTTTCGCCAAAAAAGTTGAGAGCACTTGCATTAAGGCCGAGCCTAACAGCACGCATTTTTATCTGCGATCCAGACTCTTCGCCCGAGACATAGAGCGTATTTTTTTGAATAGCGCAGGCAACTTGCAAAATCAGCGTTGACTTGCCGATGCCAGGCTCGCCTCCTATGAGAACAAGAGAGGAGGGAACTATCCCTCCCCCAAGAACTCTGTCAAACTCTTTTATGCCCGTTGTGATTCTTTGTATGCTTTCTCGCGCCATATCGGAGATGCGCGTAGTTTTGCCGGGTGGCGCGCTCATTGATTTTTTAATTTTTGCCTGCAATGCCATAGCAACAGTTCCCCAGTTTCCGCATTCCGTGCATCTGCCTTGCCATTTTGGGAACTGCGCGTCGCAGCTTGAGCAGAGAAATATTGTTTGTTGCTTTGAGGACATAGGTGTACGGTAATAGGTAATGGGTAAAAAGTACAATATGAGACTGTAGAAAAAATGTCATCCCGTACCCGGCCTGCCCGCCGTAGCTTTAGCGGAGGAGGGATACGGGATCTAAAAGTAAAGTATGTTAATCTGCTAGATTCCGGCTCCGGGGCCGGAATGACAATTTTACTTTTTCTACAGTCTCTATATAAATATACACGTTACTTGTTACAAATTTATTTTATTCCTACCTTATAAATTTTCCCGTCATTTTTATCAGTAAAGTAAATAAAGTCGCCGTTTGGAGAAACAAAGATAGAGCTCATAGTATGATTTTCATCCGGCCGAGCAACCAGGCTTTTTGAGCCGGTGCTTATATTGATTTTATAAATCATATCCGGTACGGTGTCCATTTCTTCGGGGAAAAGCCCTGCGTTGTCTTGCAGGCCATCAGGAACCGCGCAGTAGAGAGTATCGTTGTCATAAAACGCGCATTTATCCGCCCATGTTTCTACCTTGAGTTCTCGGCGATTTCTCCCTATGGAATTTGACTGCGCGTCTACAATCCACAGCTCGGGCTTGTTTTGCGTCCTGCTCGAATATACGCTGTAGAGGAGCTTATCGCCCTGCGGAGTCCACTGGCCCTCAAATCCCCATCCTTCCACGAGCATGGATTTAAAATTTTCGCTGTTTTGGCCTATGAAAAAAACTTCCTGTTGCTCAAGGTCGGAGCCGGTTACATACATTCCTACCACCTGATTGTTCGGAGACCATAAGGGAAGCACTTTCTCGGCATTTTCGCCAAGCTCGCGTATGACCTTTGTTTTTGTTCCAGTTGAATCCGAAATAATGAGAAAATTATTTTCATTGTTTATCCCGATGCTTTTTGAAATTATTTTGTCGCTGTCCGGAGAGAAGTTAAAATCAACCCAGTGCTTGGGAAGCGTAAATTGTTTTTTTGTTGAAAAATTATAAACGATATTCGCCCCGTCCGGATACTCCAAAATTGCTTTTTCCCGGTCGGGCGACCATGAAACCTGCTCAACCTGATAAAACGTCTTGTCGTCTAAGGGGGTGATGTTCCCCTTTGAGTCGGTTTTGTAGAATTTTCCGCTTTCTTTGTCGTAGTAGTAGAGGTAGAGGCCGTTTTTTGAGAGGGTGGTATTGTATGTTTTTGTGTTTGAAAGCGCTATAACGTCCGCAGTTGGACCGAGCTGTGGTCCTCGGCCATCGCGAGATGTTTGGGTATTGGTATTTGTGTTGGCGTTAAGATCGCCGGAGCGAGGAAGTGTTCCGTTTGTTCCTGGGAAGATTTGGCCGTTTTGATTTTCTTGTGAGCCGGGAAGGCCACCTGATATGTTTTTCAGATTTGCGTCGTTGCCGCCGGGAACGAGGGGCTTGAAGAACACGATGTATAGAAGAAACCCAATGCCAAAAACAAGAAGCATGAATCCTATAACTAGAGCAATTTTTTGAAAGCGTGACATAATTGTAATTTTTTGTTAGGATTTTGGTGTGAAAATTTATTTAGAATTTACAATTTTGAGTATTTCCCCCTCCTCCCTGTCATTCGACAGGGCAAGCATGAGGAGGGGCTTCCGCCCTAGGCGGATCCGCCTTGGGCGGAAGGGGGGAGGGTCAAGGGCGTAAATTTTATTATTGTATGATAATTTTTTTATTTTTATATAAAATCGCAAGCTCTCTGCTAGAACTATCGAGATTTTCCGAGAGGATTTTTTCGGCAATGGGATTTTCAATATGTTCTAATACGTTTTTCCTTACCGCCCGCGCTCCCAGAGCGGGCGCATAGCTTAATTTTGCGATATGTTCTATGGCTCGCGTATCAGAGCGAAGATTGATATTTTTTTCTTTTAATTTTTTTTCAAGCTTTGCGATCTCAATACGCACTATTTTTTCAATAGCGAGCTTGTTGAGTGGCTCAAAGACCACTACCTTGTCTATCCTATTGAGAAACTCCACGCGGAAAAACTTTGAAAGTTTTTCAAGCACCTGTTTTTTTGTTTCCTCAAACTCGCCAACGGTGTATTGGATATCATGTCTATGCCGTGCGTCAAAACCGATTTTTGCTTTCTTATTGAATAAATCGGAACCGATGTTTGATGTCATTATGATAATTGTATTTTTAAAGTTCGCGGTTTTTCCCGAGGCGTCCGTAAGGCGCCCGTCTTCCAAGACTTGGAGGATGAGATTGAATACTTGCGGATGGGCCTTCTCTATCTCGTCGAAAAGCACTACCGAATATGGTTTTCTTTTCACTCGGTCGGTGAGATTCGTCGGATCTTTGTATCCGACATATCCGGCGGGCGACCCGATAAGTTTAGAGATGTTGAAGCCTTCGGCGAATTCGGACATATCAATCCTGATAAGCGCGCGGCTGTCATGGAAAACCGCTTGAGCAAGCGTTTTTGCAAGCTCTGTTTTCCCCACGCCCGATGGGCCAAGAAAAATAAACGAGCCGATAGGGCGCTCGGCATCATGGATTCCGACCCATGCCCTGCGTATATACTCAACAATAGTTTTTATTGCCACGTCTTGCCCAACGATGTTTTCTTTTATTTTTTCTTCAAGCGAGAGTATCTGTTTTTTTTCATGCGCGGTTAAATCTTGTACAGGAATATTTGTAATCTTAGATACTGTTTCTTTTATGTCTGTATCGGAAATGGCGCCTAGTGTTTTTGAGCCAACATGAGAATGCCGCAATTTAAGCCGGGACATTGTTTTGAGTATTTCTTCTTCTTTGTGACGTAAGTTAAGGGCGAGGTCGTAATCTTCAAAAATAACAGCCTTTTTTTTCTGATCAGATATTTTTGAATATTCTTTTTCAAGCTCGCGAATTTCGCCAAATGCTTCGTCTGGCTTTATTTTTATCTTGAAGCTTGACGCTGTTTCGTCTATGAGATCAATCGCTTTGTCCGGGAAAAATTTTTCTTGGAAATACCGGCCGGAAAGCTCAACTGCGGCTCGTATGGCATCATCGGTTATTGATACTTTGTGGAATCTTTCAAAATGGATCTTTGTTCCCATAAGAATTTCAATAGTTTTTTGCATTGACGGCTCGTGCACCATGACCGTTTGAAATCTCCTCTCAAACGCCATGTCATTTTCAATGTGCTTTTTGTATTCTTCAAGAGTAGTAGCTCCTATGCAGCGAACTTCGCCTCGTGCAAGGGAGGGCTTGAGGATATTGGCCGCGTCCATAGAGCCCGCGGCGGCGCCGGCTCCCACGATATTGTGTATCTCATCCACAAAAAGTATTATATCTGGGTCATTTTTTACCTCTAAGATAATCTGCTTGAGCCTGTGTTCAAATTCGCCCCGAAAGCTCGATCCCGCAATGAGCATGCCCAAATCAAGCGTGTAGATTTTTTTATTCATGAGAACTTCGGGAACGTCTCCCGAGAGGATTTTTTTCGCGAGTCCCTCGATGATGGCGGTTTTTCCAACGCCCGGATCGCCCAAGAGCAGAGGATTATTTTTTGTCCGGCGGGAGAGAATCTGGATGATTCTTTCAATCTCATTTTCGCGCCCAATAACCGGGTCGATGTTTTTTTGTATTTTTTTGTCTGTGAGATTGGTCGCGAAAAATTCAAGCATGGATTTTTTGCTCGGTGCGGACGTAAATCTCTCTATTTCAATATCATCCGCCCTTTGCGGGAGGCTGTTGAGCGTGTTTGAGATCTGCGGAAACTTTGAAGTGCTTTTGAATACCATCTTGATTTTGTTTTTAATGTCTTTTACTCCCACGTCATGCGACTTGAGAAGGTTGTTTATCTTTTCGTCATTGAGGTCAAAAATTCCAAAAAGCATATGTTCTGTTCCGACATACTGATGCTCATTCAAAGAGGAGACGAGCGCGGCGCGTTTTATTGCTTTTTGCGCGCTTAAAGAAAGCATAATCTCGCGCGAATGCTCTTGTGAAGAAAGCGCTCCAATGAATTTTTCAATCGTTTCCGGCTGGATTTTTAATTGATGGAGAATTTCTGATCCGATGCTTCCTTTTTGTTTTGATATGGCCAAAAGTATATGTTCCATCTCTACGGATGGGCTTTTTGATTTTAACGCGAAAGCATGGGCGTATTTTAGGGCTTTTTTGCAGTTGAGCGAGAATACTTCAAATATTTTTTTCATAGTTTTTGGCAGTTGAATACTATACTATTATCTTTTGTCATCCCCCGAATAGCTATCGGGGGTGGGAGTCCGTAACGTAACCCCTCTATGGGTCATTGCGATCCCCGAAAGCTTTCGGGGAGAAGCAATCTACATTAGATCCCGAAATGAATTCGGGATGACCAAAAAAACTAGGTTATTGCGAGGAATCCCGAATACTTTCGTGATGACGTGGCAATCTCAGGAAAAAATACGACAATTTTTCAAAAGTTTCACTTTAAGCCATTTTTCTTAGTTCGCCAATTCTTTCTTCTATAGGTGGATGTGTTGAGAAGAGAGTTGAAAGAAAGTGCTTGGTTTTACCAAAAGGATTTGCGATATAGAGATGCGCGGTGGCGTTATTGGCGCGGCGTAATGGCTGGTTTTGCGTCCTTATTTTTTCCAGAGCCCGCGCAAGTCCTTCGGGATAGCGCGTGAGAAGAGCGCCCGATGCGTCAGCTAAAAATTCCCTTTTTCTTGAAATGGCAAGCTGGATTATTTTTCCAATTATTGGCGCAAGTATAAGGAGCACGAGCCCTATAATAAGCATAACAAGTTGAATGCCTGAAGCTGAGCGAGAATCTCTGTTGTTGCTGCCTCGAAACCACCTCACGCGCACAAACCAGTCGGAGAGAAGCGCGATGAGCCCAACCAGGACCAATATTACGGTCATAAGCCTGATGTCATAATTTTTTATGTGAGAAAGCTCGTGGGCGATAACGCCTTCAAGCTCTTCATTCTCCAGTTTTTCTATGGCTCCTCGCGTAATGGCGATAGACGCATGCTTTGGGTCGCGCCCGGTGGCAAACGCGTTTATCGCGCCATCATCTATAATATATATTTTAGGAGCGGGGATTCCCGATGTTATCGAGAGATTTTCAACTATTCTTGAAATGTAGAGATTTTCTCCTTGAGTTATTGCCCGCGCCCCAGAGGACATGAGCGCTATTTTGTCTCCTTGATAGTATCCAACGAGCGTCATGACAATAGAGAATATGGCTGCGATGCTTATGCCGAAGTAGCCGGAATCCGTGTATATGGAAAACGTCCATCCAATCAAAAGTATAAAGGCGATAAAAAGCGATATGAGAATTGCCGTCTTTCGTTTATTAGAGTCTATTTGGTTATACATAACTATATGGTTTCATTGTTTTATGGTTCCATTGTTAAAAATTTATTAACAATGGAACAATGTAGCAATAAATCAATAAATCAATGAGATAGTTTTTGGTTTGTGTATTGTATTAATTGATTAATAAGTTTTGGGAGTTTTTGCAGTTCATTTAGAATAAAATTATATTGCTCGTCTATTATCAGTTTTCTAATTTTTGATTTTTCATTCCAATCAAGCGATTCTTTCACGGAACCATAGCTATATCGATAAAAATTTATTTTATCCTTTTTGCCATATCTGCCAAACCCTTCAGCTATATTTGCCGAGATTGAATCCGTAGCTCTGGCGTATTGTTTCCCCACGGTGTCTTTTTCGAAATAATTCCACTCAATAACGATATTCCAAACATAATTTGATAAATGAAAAGATATTTTATAAGCATCAATATCATTAAGTTGCAAATATTTTTGTTCCATACATAGGCAATGAAGCCATGAAACAATGAATCAAAACTGCACTTTTACTGGATTTTTTTCGCTTTCGTCTGCTTGGAAAAATTCGTATTTTTTAAACCCGAGCGATTGCGCAAGCAGGTTGTTGGGGAATACCTCAAGCTTAGTGTTGAAGTCGCGCACGTTGCCGTTGTAGAACCGTCGAGCGGCTTGGATCTTATTCTCCGTGTCCGAGAGCTCGTCTTGGAGTTTCGCGAAATTCTCCGATGCCTTGAGATTGGGATAATTTTCCGCAACGGCAAAAAGCGATTTGAGCGACTGTGTAAGCATATTCTCCGCGTTTGACTTTTCTGCTATTCCTTGCGACTGCATTGCCGCCGTTCGGGCGCGCGTGACATTTTCAAAAAGTTGTTTTTCGTGGCTCGCGTATCCTTTTACCGTTTCAATGAGGTTGGGAATGAGGTCGTGCCGGCGCTTGAGCTGGACGTCAATATCCGACCATGCCTCCTGCGTTCGGTTTTTAAGGCGGATAAGGCCGTTGTAGACCGAGATGAGCCATAAGACCAAGACTACAATGATGCCTATAATTATCCAGAGGAATGTTGAGATCATAAATATATGCGGGTTAGTTTTTTAAGTATTTATTATAGAGATGGTTGTTTGTTATCCATTATCATTTTATGTTATAATAATAGAATAAAAAAATAGAACTGTCAAAGAAGGCAGTTGTAAAAAAGCAAAGAATGAATCTTTAAAAATTTAGGATTTTTGAACCCAACCCTCCCCCTTATGAGGGGGAGATGGAGGGGGTCTGAGAAGCGCTTACTGTCATTATACGTTGCTATGACCTCCCCCCTTCCGGCCCAAGGCGGATCCGCCTAGGGCGGAAGCCCCTCCTCATGCTTGCCCTGTCGAATGACAGGGAGGAGGGGGAGAATGACTTTAATAGTAAGTCTAAAATAAAGAATTTTCAGGGCTTTGGAATGGTAGGAATTCTCGGAGGAGGAAAGAGGATATTTACATCTGTATCTTCATTTTTGCCAAGGGCTCGGGCAACCTCCTGTATACGCACTTCAGAGGCAATAATAGTTCCTTTTTTGGAGCGAACAGCGAGAATTGACGCTTTTTTTCCAACAAGGTCTGGTGCGGAGATGTTTTGAATGCTTATTGGAATGGATTTTTGGAGAGTTTCCTTTGTCGCATCGGAATATATGTCAATAAAAAATTGCGTTTCGCCTATCACATATATTGTGTGCGTTTCACTGCTTTCTTTGAGTTTCAATATGTTATTTTCCCATTTTTTAACAGTTCCTTGATACGTTGCTTGAGTAAACGAAAAGTCATCTTTTTTTATGGAGTTGAATGACGAAAAAATAATAGACGCGCCGGAAATTACAATAGAAACAATAATTAAAATTTTTTGATGCCTGCTCATGTGTTGAGAATTGCCCCGCCTCGGGCGGGGTCAGCCTTGGGCTGAAAAATTAAAAATTGTAAATTATATCTATAGTATACCATGAAACAAAAAACAAAAAAATGCAATATATTTTTTAACATATTTGAACAAAAACATATTTTTTGGATGGGTATTGTGTTGGTATTGCTTATGGGTTTTTTGTATCCCCTTAAGCCCGCTCGCGCTATTTACTCTTCTCCTGCTCTCTGCGGCGCGGGCGTTTTTCCGCCCAATCCTACCTGCGAGTGCGGTGATTACATTGCAGGTAATTTTACTTTTACCAAGGACATGAATTGCAATGATTATGATACGGGTGCAGGAGAAAGTTATTATTATGGTTTTCGTATTTACGCAAGCAATATTACGGCGCCAATTACCATTGATTGCGCGGGGTACAAGCTTTACGCGTCTGGCAATGATACTTCAGGAAGTGGGATCGGGTCTTCAGTGGGTTTTGACGGAGGATATAAATTTATTGCGCCCGGACAGGCAAGCGCAAATTGTGTCAGTGGAGGCATTGCTTGCAAGCAAAATGTTACGATTCAGAATTGTAACATTGAAGGATTTAAAACAGGAATTAACCTTAGGGCTGATGGCTGGACAATAAAAGATAATAAAATAAAAGGATATTTTGATGGAACAAATGTAAGGTCGCTGAAAATTGGTATTTTTGGCCAGTCGGGCAATCCAACACTAAGTAACACTACAATTCGTACAAATGATATTTTGGAAGCAATTGACACGGGCATGAGTTTCAAGAAGTTTTTTTCAGACAATGAAATTTCAGGAAATAGGGTGACGGTATATGCTATTCAAGAAAGTGTCAAGACCAATGCAGGAATAGATTTATTTGAGCCGGACGGAGTACTGATTAAAGATAATTATTTAGATTGCCCGACACGTGCCGGGCTTACGGAATGTAATAAGGCAGATCTGTATATAGATGCTTTTGGCAACTCGACAAATATAGATATTTATAATAATGTTTTTTCCGGAAAAGGGGTGTCAATAATCAATGGAGCCGCCAATGACATAGATTTTAGCCCGCCGGCAGGAGATGCGACAAAGAGGAATATATTTTCTAACGCGGGAAATGTACAGTCCTCCGGTTTTGGAGGTGCGGGCTGTGTGCCCAATGACGGCGCCGGTTTTTGCGATTGTGATTGTGTGCCTCTCTCATTAGATCCGGAATGCGCCGGCATACCCTCGGGATATAATGCGTGTGTTACTGCAAATCGCAAGGATTGCGAAGATCCTCCAACAGCTCCTCCATCAAAAATATATTCCGAAAATACTTGTTTTAGAAAAAATTCTGGGTTGAGCTATGTAACCCCGCTTAGCATTCCGGCAATGCAGCTTGTCGGATCAGGCGTTATTTTAGATTGCGCGTGGGAAGCCCCGTCTAACGGCTCTTTTCTGGCAGCTTCAAGCGGAAGTTCTGGCGTGCCTATTCTTAGCACGGGTCTTCTTGCTAGCGGCCAGACTCGACAAACAGTCGCGGGATGCAGATTTGACACTTTCTTTACGGGGATTCAGATTGAGAACAGCACTGATATATTGCTACGCTGGAACTATGTAAGAGATTACACGGGATCGTTAAAAAAAGGATATTATTTCAATATCACATCTGATCATCCAGAATTAAATGTGGCGCAAGTAACAACAGATTACAAACATGAAATATACAATAGTGCCTATAGGCCAAAAACCGCCGCAAATGCGCCAATACTTAATCCATTTAACTGGGCAATAAATTCCGCGATACAAGGCCAGGTGCTGTATTTTTACAATAAAAGTGGACTTACCGTTGATCCCGCTGATCCGTATTTTGCGAATATCAGACATCTCACCTATGCGGGAAGCAATGATATTACGGTAAAAAATATCACCATAGACGATGGAGATCCTTTCACATTTGTGGATATTGGCGCGGCCTCTAATCCCTACTCAATAATCCAGAAAAATATTTCCAAGAATAATTATTATGGTTTTCGCGTATATAATTCAAACAAGATTCAATTTGAAGAAAACGACGCTATAAATAACGAAATATACGGAGCATATTTTAGAACTCTCAAAAACAGCCTTATTGGGCATCCTACGGACCCGGCAAAGGGTAATAATTTTGATAACAATATTTACGGTGGAGCGTTTATTTTAGGGAAGTATGATGCCGATCCAGTTCAAGAAAGTAATATTTTTATTAATAATACTTTTAATACTAATGGCCTTTGGGGGCTATTGGCTTCGAATATTGTCGGAAACAAGTTCCAGAAAAATACTATTACTGGGAATGGAACAAAACTGGATTCTCCCGGATATTCCAACGAATGCAGTGATGGAAAAGACAATGATGGGGATACTTTTATAGATACTGCTACCCTAGAGACGGATTGCGTAAGCCCTTCTGACTCCTTTGAGGGGCTGTCCCAGGGGTTTTATATGAATAGCGCGTATAATAATCTTATCGGGGGGCCGGCTGGAGATGGAAACACTATTAAGAATAATGTCGGAGATAATTTTTTTCTTGACTCGTCGTTGCTTTTAGGCCTTAATGAGCCGTGTTTAGAGAGTCTCGGTATCGCAAAAAGCAGCGCGTTTAATATTTTTCTCAACAACACTTTTGAAAACAGCGTGAAAGGCAGCGGTGTCCTCATACGGCACGGACAGTGCAACCCCGGGAACATATATGTCAACGCGTTTGGATATTTTTATTTGCAGAATTCAAATACACCAACTACCTATGAAACTAGCCCGAGCCAAGTATCTGGGCAGACGGAACTAAGTCTTTTTCCTTTCTTTAAACCCACTGATTTTAATTCAGGGGTTCTTCCCCTCGCGGGTAATAATGTGATAAATGGAAATTTTCTTGACGGCATAACTTTAGTAAAAAAGGGTGATAACGATAGAGTTATTGAGCGAAATGATTTTTACGGCAATGCCTCTATACAAAATAATATAAGAAATGGAATATATTTTTATTCAGATGTTTTTTCAGACCCAAACAGCGTGAAAATGCAATATAACGATATTATCGGCGAGGGGGCTATTCAATTAAATCCAAAGGGCGGGATATATTTATATAATATTCGGGGAACGCGCGCGTTTGGCAATATTCTTAAAGCAAATGGCGATTTTGGCATACGCGTTGAGAAAGGCAACAGTATTACTAAATCCCTTGACGTGTATACTGAAATAGGAAATGATAAGACTTTTGCGCTCTTGGGTTTGCCGTATAAAAATACTATAGAGAAGTTGGGCGTATCTAGCCACAATATCGGCGTGGATCTCTACGACGACTATTATACGCATGTAGATTCAAATGTAATTAAAGACTACGTCAAATTTGGAATTTCCGGCCTCTCATCCGAAAACACTCGTGTGTGGAATAATACCATTTCAGAAGGCACGAATTATAGCGTTGGAGTCGCTATTATGAGCTATAAAAATAATATCTCAAAAGAATGGAGCTTGAAAAGTAATAGTATTATCAATAAGGCTGACGGTTCAAACGTGAGCGGAAGATATCTTTATGTTGGACCGTACAGGGTGTTCAGTAATGCAAATCTTGATAATTTTTATCCCTATCCGATAAATAGTGTAGGTGCGTCATATTTTCACACAATTGATAGTAATAATCTCGCCGGACCTTCCGGCGGCTTAAAGCCGATATATTATCAATGGTCTGATACGAGCCAAACTCCATTTGAGAGCCTTGGAGCGGCAAATCCTTCGTATCATATACAAATAGTAAACAGTAAAATCATTCCTATTGATAGCCTGCCGGCATTAGATGGGGCAGATCCGCTTGAGATAGGTTTTTATCCGCAGAAATCAGGGGCGGCGGAGATTAAAAACCTTACTTTTAGGAATTGCCGGGCGGACTGTATGGTACTCTATAAAATATCCAAAAAAATAGAGCAGTTTGATACAGAAAAATTAGATCCTGTTACCATAAGCAATATTACCATAGAATCTTCACAGCGAAGCGGAATAAAAGGATTTTACGTTGATAACGCCATTTTTGACAATATCAATATTACCGGGGATGATACTGCCGGTACAGGTATTAACAAACTTACATTAAAGGAAAATGGAGGGCTGTATTTGTATCATTCTGATGGAAATACCATAAGGAATAGCGACTTTAAGTACAAGGTAAGTCCCGCAGATGTTGCAAAAAGAAAATGGGATGTGTTTTTCGGGGGTCAGTCGGGCTCCATTGACGGCTCGTCTTTAGGAAAAAATATAATTAAAGATAATACGTTTGGCACTGGCGCTGCGTCTTCTGCCTCGGGCGCGTATGAGCTTCGCGCGGAGCTTGCGAACACACTCTATTCCGCGGCAACATATACAGAGAGAAAAAATGATTATATGTGTTATGCGGATGATTCAGATGCATTTTGCGATCCGAATTGCACGGATGCGCAAGATGTGCAATGTAAAGATCTCCTCAACGCCTTTATTCCCCAGGGAACTGGGTGTTCTGTAAACCAGGGTATTGATGCAGGTCCGTTTGATTGCTGTTATGTAAGAAATCCATTGTTTTGGGATAATGAATGCATTATAGCGCTACAAAGTAATATTGGCGCTGGTCCTACATGCACAAATGGAGATGACGGATGTTGTAAAAATGATTCTGAAAGCGATGGAGTATGCGATCCAAATTGTACGGTTTCTGGAGATTTGAATTGTGCTCTTCAAAATGGTGGAAATCCTACATTTCCAGTTGATACACTCTGTTCAAATACATCAGGCGGAATTGGCCTGTTATCAGGAGCTGAATGTTGTAATGGCGTTCGCGATAATGTCTGCGACTACGACTGCCCGGCGGGATTTGATCCGGACTGCGTTGTAAAGCCGGATAGCAATGATTGGTGTCAAACACCAAGCAATGATTTTTCAAAAATTGTTAATGGAAATCCGAATTACTACGAGCCAAATCTCAAGCCGCCCGCTGGAGCTGGCGGAGGCGGAGTGCCCAATAGTTGGCTTTTTTGCAATGATCCTGTAGTAAAAATAGATACCATAACACAAGGCAATACAGCCGGCTATAGAAATCTTCCATTGGGAACTTCAAAGTACACTCAAGGCACTCGCATAAACTATAAATATAATTTTAAAACAGAACTCAAGTTTTCTGATTACCGAGGGCTTGACCTTGAGGCGCAGATGCATACCTGCGGCGCCGGAAGCGGACCTACTGTCTGCAACTCGCCTGACGGCATATTTCCAGGCCCTTATTCAGATTTTTATGACGGCATAATAGATCTCACAACTCCCGCGCCAGTTCAAAATAATGGCCCTTTGCCAGTAGTGAATCCCGGCGTATATAATAGTGACCAGTACGCTTTAGGCGATGCCTTTGAAACAGTGGGGCAAAACCCGATACAAAATTCAGATTTATCAGCTATTCCGGTGAGTCCGTATCCAACTACTTGGGATACAGGCACTGCTCTCCATACAAAAATTACAGCGCATTGGGACGCGTCAAGAAATAGCGTATTTGGAAATCTTGCCGATCAAAGCACGCGATACGCCCAGCTTGAAACGCGGAATAAATTTAGCAAAATAGGCAAGACCGGCCTGACTGGCCAGCCATACTTTAGGGACAATCTTTTATTTAACTATGATTTTAAAAAACCCTGCGCGGGCGTGCCTTCCGCGTGTCCTGCGTCAGGATCTCCAAAAATAAATGCGCCAACGGTCGGAGTAAAAATTACTGGAGGCTTTACGGTAACATGGGCTGCGCTCGTTAATCCCACCGATGAATCAAGCTGGACAAATGGCGTCAATAAGGCGCACTATGAGATTTGGTATGCCGCAACGGCCGCGGACGCGAACGCGCGCGTTGATACCAATAGCAATCCCAGTGACGGACCATTTTTATGGGATGATATCGGGTATAATGCTTCATCGG
>CAYJWS010000011.1:0-1363 GCA_964373925.1 uncultured Gammaproteobacteria bacterium | reverse complement strand
CCGTGAGTTTTGCTAGTTTGGATTTTTTAAATCAAGCTACGGCAACATACGAAGCAGATATAACCAAAGAACTCAAGAGCCGCTATGGCGATGGCCGTTTTGAAAAAATTACTGCTTCAGGACAAATTGACAGCATTCTTGGAGGAAAAATTTATTACTATAAAGGAGGTCTCACTATCGTAAGCCCGCTAACATTTAATATTGGCAACGTAGGCACGCCAAACGCCTCGGGACTTATTATCGTAGATGGGAATCTGACGATAAATTCTAATATTTTATATTCAACTACAGCAGTAACAAAGGTTGCCTATATTCCATCTGTAGCATGGCTTGTTTTAGGGGATATAACGGTAAGTCCTTCCGTGAATACTATTTCCGGCGCATTTTTTGCCCTTGGCAGTGTGGGTTCAACAAGTTGTCCGGGAGCAGGATGTGGAATATTTAATTCCGGCAACGATACAGGGGCGTATAAACAGTTGAAGGTTAATGGACTTATAATGGCTCGACAATTTGATTTTCAACGAAGATACACAGGAGTGAATGGCGCGTCAGAGCTTATTATTTACGACGGCAGGCTTCAGGCAAACCCGCCACTGGGAATGGAAGATTTTATGAGAGGCTTGCCAAAATGGACGCAGTAGCGCAAGGCTTGAATTCATATAAACAAGACGCGGCAAGATTATACGTCTTATAAGTCCTATACCTTGAATTACGAAATACGTTTTTTATCTCATTAGCGCATCTTTTTGTCATTGCGGGGAGTCCCGCAGTCGCGGGATGACGTGGCAATCTCGACGTTTTAGATTGCTTCTCCCCGAAAGCTTTCGGGGATCGCAATGACAACAGTAAGGGCATTTCGTAATTCAAAGTCCTATATGCCTTGAGACTGTAGAAAAAGTGATTGTGTCATCCCGAACTCGTTTCGGGATCTCGCAACGAAGCGAAGATTATCAGCGTAGATTCTGAACCAAGTTCAGAATGACAAAATTTTTGAGTAACACTTGACAAAAATTTGACAAAAAATAGTAAAAATCATTCTTATATATTTCATATTTAGTTATTCACTTTGTGCGTATCGGGTGTTTTGTGTTATAATTAATTTAAGTTTGTAGTGAATAGTTTGTAGTTTATAGTTTTTGAACAATGGAAAGACAAATAAATAAGGCTGTTGCATTGGGCAGTTATAAAGATCTCATTGTTTGGAAAAAATCCATTGAGCTTGTTATTATTATTTATGAATTAACTGCACATTTTCCAGCAGAAGAAAGATATGGTTTGGTTTTGCAAATGAGAAGGGCATCAATCTCAATACCGTCAAATATTGCCGAAGGAAGCCGAAGAGCGACCAGAAAAGATTTTAGGT
>CAYJWS010000010.1:0-24037 GCA_964373925.1 uncultured Gammaproteobacteria bacterium | reverse complement strand
AGTAACTCTTGAGCACTTGATATCTTGAAGCTTAATGTTTCTTGATATCTTGAACCTTATGGCCCTATTATTTTATCCGATAAGGATAATTTTATAGGGTCTTTTATTTTATTTTAAAAAAGATATAATGATTGAGGATAGTAAACGAATCAGCCCATATACATTGCTGAAGTTAGTAACTTTTCAACAATGTAACAATATAGCTATGTATCAATTAATATTTTATGTCTCTCACGCCTCTTAATAGTCTTCTGGGCAGATCCCTTAAAAAAGCCGGCATAGCAAGGCAGGTCGCCTCTGCAATGGTTTTGGGAGAATATTCAAAGATTATAGATAGAATATTCGGAGAGGAGATTTCAAAAAAAATAAGGCCCCTGTATGTGAAAAATAAAGTGCTCACGGTGGCGTGCCTTCACAGCGTCTTGGCGCAGGAACTAAAATTTAAAGAACGTGAGATACTCTATGAGATAAATCATGGAAGCAGTTTTTCGATTATTGAAAGTGTCCGGTACCTGCTTTGATCTTTGGAACTTCTGTTGAAAAAAATAATGAAAACGAGTATACTGTAAGTATGATACAGAGGACATATTCAACATTACTTTATGCGTGCGCGTTTGTAAACGCGGTTTTATTTTCTTTTATTGTTTTTAATGTTGATCCCAACAGCGCAGGATTTGTAGGGTTTTTCTTATTTTATTCCACTCTTTATTTATGGCTTTTTGGGTTTGTATATGGCATAAGCATTATGATATACAAAAGATTTTTTGGCGCTCACAAGGCGCTTGCATCCGTGCAGATGGTAACCCGCCAGTCTATGCTTGTTGGCGCGCTTTTTGTGGGGCTTATGATTTTGCAGTCGTTGAGCCTTCTTACGTGGTATAATGTGATTTTATTTGTCGTAGTTATTTCGCTTGTGGAATATTTATGTATTTCAAAAAAAGTTTTTTATGCAAGAAAATCTTCATAATCTTCAGCAGGAATTTTTTTCCGACATAGAAAAGATAAAAAATATTGAAGAGCTCAAAGAGCTTGAGATAAAATATTTTGGAAGAAAGAACGGCCTTCTTACGGTAGTGTTAAGAAAAATCTTTGAATTGCCCCAAAACGAGCGGCCAAAAGCCGGAGAGGCGGCAAACGGAATTAAAAAGGAGATGGAGGCGAGATTATTGGAGAAAAAAAATATTTTGGAAGGGTCAACGGCATCTGGAGCAGATATTGATATTACGCTCCCGGGAATAAAGCTTCATTCGGGAAGTCTCCATATTGTCACGAAAGCCATTGAAGAGATTACAAGGATTTTTGAACGCATTGGGTTTTACCGCGTGAGCACGCCTGAAGTGGAATGGGATTATTACGCGTTTGAATCATTGAATATGCCAGAGAGCCATCCGGCGCGCGACGAATGGGAGACGTTTTTTGTAGAAGGAGAAAAAGGAAAGATACGCGAAGGGTCCAAAAAACAGGGCAGAATGGTTTTAACTCCGCACACCTCGTCCGCGCAGGTGCGCGAGATGGAGAAGGGGAGGATTCCCATTCGCATAGTGAGCATTGGCAAGTGCTACCGCAGGCAGATTGACGTGTCGCATGTTCCGATGTTTCATCAATTTGAGGGAGTTTTTATTGATGAGAACGTGACTATTTCGCATCTTAAGGGCGTGCTTGATTATTTTGCAAAAGAATTTTTTGGTCCGGAGAGAAAAACTCGCATCCGCCCGTTTCATTTCCAGTTTACGGAGCCGAGCTTTGAGGTGGATATTACCTGCGGCGTATGCAATGGCTCCGGATGCAAGCTCTGCAAGGAAGGCTGGCTTGAGCTTGGAGGCTCCGGAATGATACACCCCAATGTCTTGAAAGCGGGAAAAATTGACCCAAAAAAATACAGCGGTTTTGCTTTTGGCTGGGGAGTTGAAAGAGCGTATATGATGAAATCAGGGCTTAAGCTTTCCGACATACGAATTTTATATCAGAATGATTTGAGATTTTTAGAGCAGTTTTAATATTGTTATTACATTAAATTTCGAAACTTTTTAAAATTGTCATCCCGACCCTGCCTGCCCGCCGAAGCCTTGGCGAAGGCTGGGATCGGGGATCTAGAAAACTAAAAAATACTGGATTCCCCCGAAAGCGTTCGGGGGAATGACAGAAAAGACAAAATTTCGTAATTCAAAATTAGTACTTATAAATCCCATGTCATTCCGGCCCCGGTCTGCCCCGTCGAATGGCGGGGAGCCGGAATCTAGTGGTAACTATAGTTTACGTTTTAAATAATTCTCGTAGTGGTATGAATAACCCCCTTTTTTTCATAATTGAAATATGAACATTTCTCTTTCTTATAATTGGATCAAGGAATATATAAAAACCGGGCTTTCGGCGCGGGAGTTTGCGCGGGAGTTTTCTTTGCATTCACAGACCATTGACCGCGTGCGCGAGATGAAGCCTCAATGGAAAAAAGTAATTACCGCAAAAATTACCAATATTGAAAAGCATCCCAATGCCGACAAGCTTCGCCTTGCGACAGTTGATATTGGCCCGCAAACACTGCGTGTTGTATGCGGAGCTCCAAATATCGCTATTGGGCAGATTGTGCCTTTGGTTGTAGAGGGAGGAGAGGTTTTGGGCCATGACGGAAAAGTATTTACGGTTAAAAAGGCGAATATTCGTGGGACTGAAAGCAATGGAATGCTCTGCTCAAAACGCGAACTTGGGCTTGGCGATGACCATTTGGGCATATTTATACTTCCCGAAGATTCAAAGCTTGGCGTTACTCTTGAAAGTATTCTGCCTCTTGGAGATTCAATATTTGATATTGAAGTAACGTCAAACCGACCTGACTGCATGTCGGTGCGCGGCATTGCCTTTGAGGCATCTGTAATTTTAGGCACGAAGTTTGCTAGGAAATCTTTAAAGCCGAAAATGCAGGTGAAACAAAAGTTTAATCTGAAAATTTCTGTTCACCAAAAAAAACTTTGTCCGCGCTACCAGGCGGCAATTATGACAGGCATGACCATTGACTCGTCACCCTTGTGGATGCAGATTCGGCTTATGCAATCGGGTATTCGCCCCATCAACTGTGTTGTTGATATCACAAACTACGTAATGCTGGAGTATGGACAGCCCCTGCACGCCTTTGATTATGATAAGCTTTTACCCCCCCACGCCTCCCCCCCTCATCATTCGACCCCGAGGCTCATGACGAAGGGTGAGGGGGGGAATATGGGGGGGTCTTGTATTATCGAAGTTCGAAAGGCCAAAACAGGCGAATCAATTCACGCGCTTGATGGCAATACATACTCGCTCACGCCAAACGATCTTGTCATCGCTAACTCCCAGCATCCCATTGCCGTAGCGGGAGTTATGGGAGGGGAGCATTCAAGCGTTACTCATTTAACAAAAACTGTAGTTTTTGAATCGGCGAATTTTGATCCGGTATCTGTGAGAAAAACTACTCGAAGGCTTAATCTTGTTTCACAAAGCTCAAATCTTTTTGAAAAAGGCATAAGTTTACAGGGCACTGAAATGGCCCTTTTTCGCGCGCTCGAGCTTGCGCACAAGCACGCGAATGGAAATGTTGCATCGAAATTTTTTGACATCAAGGCAAAAGCAAGTAAAAAGCGCGTCATATCCTATGACACAAAAAACACAAAAAGGTTTCTTGGAATTGACATAGGGAAGGAAGAATCAAAGAAAATATTACAGTCGCTTGGATGCGCTGTTTCGGGCGGAAATATTTTAAAAATTACATCGCCTTGGTGGCGCGAGCAAGACCTGAAAGAAGAAAGAGATATTGTCGAGGAATTAGCAAGAATATATGGATACCAAAATATTCCCTCAGAGTTGCCGCAAGGGGAGTTGCCCGTGCAGCGCGAAGACAAGTTTATCTATTGGGAAAATTATTGCAAGAAAATCCTTGAAGCAGCGGGACTAAACGAGGTATACACCTACTCTTTAATATCTAAAAAAATGATTGAAGCAATAGGTTTGCGCGCCGAAGAATGTTTAAAGCTCTACAACCCTCTAAGCTCTGACTTAGAATATCTTCGTCCGACGCTTTTAAGTTCAATACTTTCCATTGTTTCTGAAAATCAGCAAAGGAAAAATGAATTAAAAATATTTGAGATAAGCCGAGTGTATATTCCAAAGTCCAACGATCTTCCTCAAGAACCAGCAAAACTTGCTATGGCATTTTTCGGCGGTGATAAGGAATTTTTTGAGTGCAAAGGAGTTGTTGAGCACCTTTTTAAAAAATCTGGAATGCCAAGTGTGCAGTTTAAGAAAGCGCAAGATACTCCGTTTTGGAAAAGCCAGACCATACTTGATGTGTATTGCAAAAATGAAATTTTTGGAAGGATTGGCATGATTCACGCAAAGATTGCCAAGGCTTTTGACATAAAAAAAGACCTAACGCTCGCAAATATTGATTTTACAAAATTTACAAAATTTGCCCGAAATAATAAAATATTCAGTCCTTTACCCGAATTTCCTGCTATTGAAAGAGATCTTGCTTTGGTATGCGCGCGAAATATCACTTGGGAATCAATTGAAAAATTCATATCGCATTTCCATCCGCTCATCGCACCTGTAGAATACTTGAGCACATACACGGGGCAAGAGATTGGTAGCAAAAAAAGTTTGGCATTGCACATGACTTTTCAATCAAAAGAAAGAACGCTTACGTCACAGGAGGTCGACGCGGTAATAAAGAATCTTGTAAAAAATTTGCAAGAAAAATTTGATATAAAGCTTAGATAGAGTGATTTATAAAATGAGAACGAAAAAGACATTTTTTATATAGGACCTATCGGAGTGCAAATTCTCTCTTTCTTTATTTTTGGGGTAATAATGGGTTGGCTCGCAGGAAAAATGAAAAAAAGAAACACGCGCGCCAACGCTTCTCCCGACAGCGGTCGGGATCGTTCTCGCTAACGCTCGAGTCATATAACACGGCGTATGCGGCTCGGTCTTTTCTAAAAAGACCTTGCCCAAATTTGCTGATTTTTTTATCCTGTGTTATAGTAGGATTATAATCATTATCGCTCATGTCTATGCGTAATAAAATTAAAAAACCAGCGGCAGTTTCTTTTCCGCTCACCAGCCTAAGGCCACTCTACAGCAGTAATGGCGGCAAAAAACTTGTCGTGGAAGTAGATGTTAAGGCTATGAAAAAAGTTAATGAGCCCAACACGATTGATGAGATGGTGGCAGAAGCTCGGCTGGAATATGCTTTGGGAAAAACTAAGACTTTTACTTCCGCGGAGGCGCTCATTAAGGAGTTGCATTCCTGATGCTGTATGAAAATCAGCCGTTCCTCACGGTTCAAAAGATCTTTTAAAAAACTTCCGCCTTATATCCAAGACGATTTTGATCGAAGAATAAAAATCTTTTTCAAGAACCCGTTTGACCCGTCTCTCCACACTCATAAGCTCAGTGGCAATTTAACAGACTATTATGCTTTTTATCTCAGGGATGGTTACCGGGTTCTTTTTGATTTTGAGAAAAATGATGTGGTGATACTCGTTAATGTTGGCAGTCACGATGATTACAAGAAATGGTCGCGTGGATAAAAAATCGGCAATATCGCATACGTCGAAACGTTATATGACATGCCAGCCTCGCTTTTGAAAATCAATAGTTTTATAATATCTTAATCTATACAAAATATACGAATCATAAATTAATAATTAAAAAATAAATACAAATATATGATTGAATCAACAAAAGATATTTTTTGGCTTGTGGCGGCGTTCTCGCTTGCGTTTTTTACTTTTTTTGTCTGCTGGACGATGTATTATTGTGTCATGATGCTGCGGGACGCAAGCAAAGTAATAGCTTCCGTGAAGCAGAAAATTGAGCTCGTTGACAAAATTTTGCATCTTATCCAGGAAAAGCTTGAAAAAACATCAAGCCACCTTTCATTGATTACGGAAAGCATCATGAAAGTCGCGGGATTTTTTATGGATAGAGAAACAGAGAAAAAAGTAAAGAAGAAGAAATAGAGCATCTCCCGAGTTACCATAAAAACTCGTAAATAATATACAAAAGAGCCCAGCGTATTTGGGCTCATGGTGTTTTGATATTTTTTTCAATATCTTCTAGTTGTATTTGCATCTCTAAGAAAAATTTTCCGTATAATTCCATGATTATCGAGGAGAAATCTTTTCTTGATTCTTCAAGAATTTTTTTTATTTCTTCAAGCTGAATCTTACACTCTTGTATGGATTCGGAGAGTCTATCTTGAGGTGCTGTCTTTAGCATAACAAATAATTTTTTTGTCTCATTCATGCGCTTAAGAAGCAGTTGAGCTTTTTTGTTGGTTTCGGATAATTGTTTGAGCGCGCAATCTATGTATTTTGTGTTCATTTTTCACTAGAAGTATTGGGTATTAAAGAGCTAAACATATGCTATCAAACAAGGTAGCACAAAGTCAAATAGAAAAGCTCACGATTATCGTGAGCTTTGAGTTTTTACTTTTTTCCCAAGGGCTGTCTGTTTGTGAGCCTCCACTTTCCGGTGGAAGTTATGTGGAAATCGGGCTGCTCCAATGCGCGTTTGAGCGTAAGATGAACCCCTCGGGCTGAAAAGCCTCCCTCCTTGACGCGCTTAATCAAAGTCCTTTTTATCTGATCTTCAGAAAACGACCTTCCTCCTTTGAGGATGTTTGCCGTTAAGGCGGAAACCTCAGAGAGCTTTATGCCTCGAAAACCTTTCTTGTTGCGAGACTTTTTTCTCGCCTTTCGCGAGCGTTTCCTGTCTTCAATGGGCTCAAGAATACTTGATTCGGGATTTTGAGCCGATAGCTGCTTCAGAATCTTGCAAACGCTGTTTAATTTTTTCGGTTAATTCTTGGATTTGTCGACGTAATTCAACTTTTTTTGCTGACAAAATTTTACAAAAATCTTCTCTTCCAATAATGCCAATGACCGATTGATCGAGATTCTTGTCGGACGAATCAGGCATTCAAACCTCCTGTATAAAGGACAGTAAAAATAAAAAGGACGCATATTTTAAGAGAATAGGTTTCTAATAGTCAAAATATGACATTCCCAGAATTATTCTCTCGAAACGATATTATAGTATATCAAATTATATATTTTGTCAAGTACGTATTTTTGAAATTTATTAAATAATAATGTATAATCCTATCATAAACCATGTTTTTATATGTCATTTGTTCATCTCCATACGCACTCCCATTATTCGCTTTTAGACGGCTTATCAAAAATAGACGAGCTTATTGATCTTGCTAAGGCATTTGGAATGCCAGCATTTGCCTTGACTGATCATGGAGTAATGTATGGAGCCATTGAATTTTATCAAAAAGCAAAAAAGGCCGGAATAAAACCGATTATCGGCGTTGAAGCGTATGTGGCAAGAAATGGACACACCAACAAGCGCCCAAAAATTGACGAACGCCCTTACCACCTGATACTTTTGGCAAAAAATTATGAGGGGTTTCAAAATCTTATGAAGCTCACGACCATTGCCCATCTCCATGGCTATTATTATAAGCCAAGAGTAGACCACGAGCTTTTGGAAAAATACGGAAATGGGATAATTGCAACCTCGGCGTGCCTCGCGAGCGAGACATCGCGCGCGATTTTGAATAGCGATATGGAGGGCGCGCGAGAAGCAGCGCTCCGATACCAAAAAATATTTGGAAAAGAAAATTTTTATCTTGAGGTTCAGCATCATCCGCATATTCCGGAGCAAGCGCAGGTGAATGAAAAGATATATCAGCTGTCGAAGGAGCTTGACATTCCCATAGTCGCGACTAATGATTCTCATTATCCAAAGATTGAAGACGCCTTTGCCCAAGATGTGATGATGTGCATACAGATGAAAAAGACTCTTGACGACAAGGACAGGATGTCGTATATGCACGAGGATTTTTCTTTTAAATCGCCAGAGAGGATGAAAAAAGATTTTACCGAGCATCCCGAGGCTATTTCTAATACACTCGAGATTGCCGAGCAGTGCAGCCTTGATATAGAATTTGGGAAAATTCAGCTTCCTTCCTTTGAGGTGCCGGGAAATAAAACGCCGGATGAGTACCTTTACGAATTGTGCCAGAAAGGCTTTTTAGAGCGGTATGGCACGCACGATGTCTCTGAAGAATTAAAAAAACGGCTTGAGTATGAATTGTCAGTCATAAAAAAAACCGGATACGCATCGTATTTTCTTATTGTATCTGATTTTATTGTGTGGGCAAAGAATAATCGCATAGTTGTTGGGCCTGGCCGCGGTTCGGCCGCAGGAAGCCTGGTTGCGTATTTGACGAAGATTACAGACATAGATCCTATTACTTATGATTTGCTTTTTGAGAGATTTTTGAATCCAGAGAGAATATCGATGCCTGATATTGATACGGATTTTGCCGATACCCGCCGAGATGAAGTTTTAAAATATGTGAGCGAAAAATACGGGCATGACCATGTCGCGCAGATTATAACATTTGGAACCATGGCGGCCCGCGCGTCTATTCGTGACGTTGGACGAGCGATGAGCTTGCCCTACGTGTACTGCGATAAGGTAGCAAAAATGATACCTATGGGCGTATCTTTGCATGAAGCGCTTTCATCGGTTCCGGAGTTTAAAGAGATTATGAATGATCCTCAAGGCAAAAAGCTTATTGAAACAGCCATGCGCGTTGAAGGATGTGTGCGGCATGCCTCAACACACGCGTGCGGAGTTGTTATTACCAAAGAGGAAACCGATAAATACACTCCCCGCCAGATCAGCACCAACAGCGAGGAATCCATCATGACGCAGTTTGAAATGCACGCCATTGAAGATCTCGGGCTTTTGAAAATGGATTTTTTAGGCCTCGCAAACTTAACGATTATTGAAAATACTTTGGAAATTTTAATAAAGGCGCGAGGCATTGATATTGACATGACAAAGATTTCTTTGGAAGATGAGGCTCCCTATGAACTTTTGCAGCGAGGCGAAACCACTGGTGTATTTCAGCTTGAAAGCGCGGGCATGAAAAGGTATTTAAAAATGCTCAAACCCACGGAATTTGAAGATATTATCGCGATGGTATCGCTCTATCGCCCGGGACCTATGGAGTTTATTCCGGATTATATTGATGGCAAGCACAAAAGGCGAAAGGTGACGTATCTTGATCCCCAGCTCAAGCCAATACTTGAAAAAACATACGGCATTGCGGTATACCAAGAGCAGATTATGGAAATTGCAAGGAGAATTGCCGGCTTTAGCTACGGTGAAGCTGATGTTTTGAGAAAAGCGGTTGGAAAAAAAATCGCCTCGCTTCTCCAAGAACAAGAACAAAAAATGATTCAGGGAATGATTACGCATAAAATCAAGCCCGAGGTCGCAAAAGCCATTTGGGAATTTATTTTGCCTTTCGCGCGATACGGCTTTAATCGGTCCCACGCGGCGTGCTACGCTATGATAGCCTACCAAACGGCGTATCTTAAGTCGCGCTATCCCGCGGAGTTTATGGCTTCGCTTCTCACATCGGATCAGGGCAACATGGATAGGATTGCCATTGAAATTGCGGAGTGTCGCTCGATGGGGCTAGAGGTTTTGCCTCCTGATTTAAACGAGAGTTTTTCCACTTTTACGGTTGTATATGATTCTTTAGAAGTTGATTCAAAGAAAACAAGCAATAAAATACGTTTTGGCCTTAATGCAATAAAAAATTTAGGCGAAAATATCGTTAAGGAAATCATACGCGAGCGTAAAGCGAACGGGCATTTCGAGAGTCTTGAAGATTTTTTAAGCAGGATTAAGGTCAAAGATTTAAACAAGAAATCTATTGAAGCGCTTGCTAAATCCGGCGCGCTTGACAGGTTTGGAGAAAGAAACAAGCTTTTGTTTAACGTGGAAAAAATGCTCTCATTCGTAAAGAACACGCATCAGGAGGCCGAAACAAAACAGGCAAGTCTTTTTGGCATGATGGCCCAATCTTCGGCTCTGCCCAAACTTTTATTGGATGAAGCAGAGAACGCGAGTGAAAAACAGCGTTTGAGCTGGGAAAAAGAATTTTTAGGGTTGTATCTTTCTTCGCATCCGATGCACCATATTCTTGATTTGCTTGTTGATCAAAATATAACTTCTTTTGAAGAAATAAATAAATATCCTGCGCAATTCCGCAATAAAAATCTCAAGGTTGTCGGAGTCTTAACGAGCTTAAAAAAAATAATTACAAAAAAAGGCGAGAGCATGCTTTTCGCGAGGATGGAAGACGTGGCAGGAAGCGCGGAAGCGATTATTTTTCCAAGCATATTGAAGGACAATGAGGTATTGTGGCAGGAAGATAACCTGATTATGATGCTCTGTAAGCTATCTGACAAAGATGGGGAAACAAAGCTCATCTGTAACGCCGCAAAAATAATAAATAAAGAAAATATTAAGGATGTCTCATATCAGCTTGACGAGGCAATGAGGCGGAATATTGGCTCAGACGGCAATAAGAGATTTTATAAAAAAACCCCTGATAGCGCACCGCCTGTTTTCAGATATGAAGATGGGGGAAGGATTCATATCCATATTCCCAGCATGGAAGATAAAGAAAAATTACAAAAATTAAAAGAAATTCTTTTGAAAAACCCCGGAGGGTATCAGGTATGCCTCAACATACAAAATGGCGCCAGCACACCTCGAAGAATAATAACGCCATATAAAGTGTCCATTGACTCGGATTTTCAAGCGCATATCGCGGATATTTTCGGGAAAAATTCCATACAAGTGGAAAATTCCGTGCGTTCTTAATTTTTTTTATTTATTATGTTAAAAATAAAAACACACAATACCCACATCGTACCTAAAAGATACTCGAGAATAGCCTTGTATTTTTTTGTTATTACCTGCCTTTTGTCTTTGAGCGTTTTTTATTATGTTTTTGGAAAAGCCGAAGTTACCATTATTTCCGCGTTTCAAAAAGTGAGCGCTGACACCGAGGTTCAAATCAAAGAGAATTCGCAGGAAGGGCAAGGCGGCGTAAACGAAACTCTTATACAGGGGAAAATGTTCGCTTATGAAGTTGAAAGTACCGTTACATCGGCCACTCTAGGTAAAAAGATAGTTTTTGATGATACTATAGGGAGCGTTAAGCTCATAAATAATTTTTCAAAAGACCAAATCCTTGTCGCGACCACAAGGCTTTTGGCGGCAGATGGGACGCTTTTTCGAATAAAAGATAGGGTTTTGATTCCCGCAGGAGGCGCGATTTCCGCGCGCATATATCCGGACAAACCCGAAATATTTTCAGAATTGCAGCCGACAAAATTTACGATTCCCGGACTTGGAAAAGATTTGCAAGAAATAATTTATGCAGAGCTGGATCACATGCTTAAGCCGGGCGAGAATTCTGTTCCTATCGTATCCGAGCAGGACCTAAACCTTATTGATAAAAAACTTTTGGAGGCGATAGACGATTCATCGCTTAACTTGCTTAAAGAAAAACTTACAGATGAAGAAGCCCTCTATTCAAAACTCATGCAAAAAGAGATTATTGAGAAAAAAATTGTTGGTGTTATTGGCGAAGAAAGGGATTCTATTGAGGCAAGCGCCAAGGCGAAAATTATGGCAATTGTTTTTGATGAAATCCACATAATTAATGTTATGAAAAAAAAACTCTCTTCCACGCTTTCTTCTGGCAAGGAATTGAAGGATATTGATCCAAAGAGCATTATATACACCGTGGAAAAAATTGACAGAGAAGAAGGTGTTGCGTATGTTAAGGTGTACGCGGAAGGCAAGGCGCAAGTGCGTTCTGAAAGCGATATTTTTAACAAGTCAAAAATTCGAGGCCAAAGCGAAGAAAACGCAAAAAAATATTTTAAGGATTTTAAAGAAGTTGAAAACGTGGAAATACAATTTTTCCCCTCATGGTTTCGCAGGATTCCGAGGCTTGACGAGAGGATTGAAATTCGCATTAAATGATATTTGACAGATGTGTTGTATTTTTTTATAATGTAAATACTTGAGGCGATTGGTGCTGCCACCAACAGCACAGACTATCCTTTTCAATTTTAAAGGCTAAACCTCAATACAAATATATATTGAGGCCATCTAAAAATTGTCATTCTGAACTTGTTTCAGAATCTCTATGAAGATAATTTGGCTTAGCTATGGGATCCCGAAACAATCCCGATATTCATCAGGACAGGATTCGGGATGACACGTGGGCGTCGTCGGGCAGTTTTTAGATGGCCTCATTAAGAGCCTGTTCGCAGAGATTGCGAATAAGGAAGTTGGGTGGAACCACGGGAGAATCTCTCGTCCCAAAAATATTTTTTAAGTATTTTAGGGATGGGAGATTTTTTTGGAGTTATGTATAATGAATAAGAATGTAAGGAACTATTCTTAGCATGAGAGTGCCTACGATTTCAGGAAAAAAAGTTATACTACGGCCATTGTCGCTCAAAGACGCGAAGAATTTTACTCAATGGCTAAGCGACCCCGAAGTAACAAAATTTTTAGAGATCCATGAACAGCCACGGCCGAGCCTTAAAGATGAAAGAGAATATATAATAAAAAAGAAAAAAAGCAGCAACGGCGTTCAGTTTGCTCTTGACTCAATAGACGGCACACACATAGGAACCATAGGACTTGACAAGATAGACAAGCATAATAAAAGGGCGGTATACGGCGTGTTTATTGGAAATAAAAAATATTGGGGACAAGGGTGCGGAACAGAGGCCGGTAAGCTTATACTTGAATATGGTTTTAAAAAATTAAAGCTTACAAGGATATATCTTCATGTCTATTCTTTCAATATACGAGGGTATAAATCATACAAGAGGCTTGGTTTTAGGCAGGAGGGAGTGTTGCGCCAGCATAGGTTTAGATCAGGGCATTATTACGATGAAGTTATCATGGGAATTTTACGAGATGAATTTTTTAAAAAAAATAAGAAAAAATAATTAAAATATATGGAACAAGACAAACTTTACAAAATGCGACATACGCTCGCGCATATTCTCGCGCAGGCGGTGTTGCAAATGTATCCAGAGGCAAAGCTTGCCATAGGCCCTGTCATTGAAGATGGATTTTATTATGATTTTGACCTCGTGGGGAAATCCTTTTCCCATATGGATCTGCTAAAGATTGAAAAAAGGATGAAAAAAATCATTGCCGAGGGGCAGACCATGGAAGGGTATGATATTGAAATTGATAAGGCGATAGCGTATCTTGAAAAGAAGAATCAGCCGTACAAAAAAGAGCTGGCGCAGGATTTAAAAAAAGATGGAGAAAAAAAAGTGAGCTTTTATACTTTGACGGATAAAAAAGGCAAAAAGAGATTCAAGGATCTATGTAGGGGCGGACATGTTGATTCTACAAAAAAAATAAGCGCGTTTAAACTCACTAAAATAGCAGGGGCATATTGGCGCGGAGATGAAAAAAGGCCCATGCTTCAGAGAATTTACGGAGTTGCCTTTGAAAATGAAAAACAGCTTACTGAGCATCTCGCAAGAATTGAAGAAGCAAAAAAACGCGACCATAAAAAGCTTGGCGTTGAGCTGGATCTATTCACGTTTTCCGAGCTTGTTGGGGCGGGACTGCCGTTGTGGACGCCCAAGGGAACGCTTTTGCGTGATATTTTGGATGATTTTGTTTGGGCGTTACGCAAAGATCGAGGATATGAAAAAGTGGAAATTCCTCATATTACGAAAAAGGAGCTTTATGAAAAGAGCGGGCATTGGGAGAAATTTCAAAATGAACTTTTTAAGATCGTGACGCGTGAAGAGCATCTGTTTGTCATGAAGCCCATGAACTGCCCGCACCATACGCAGATTTACGCGCGACGCCAGCATAGTTACCGCGAATTGCCTCAAAGATATGCCAATACTACCATGGTATACCGAGATGAGCAAACGGGCGAGCTTCAGGGTCTTTCAAGGGTACGCAGCATTACTCAAGATGACGCGCATGTATTTTGCCGTCTTGAACAAGTGAAGGAAGAAGCTTTAAAAATTTGGGATATTATTCATTTATTTTATGGCGCTGTTGGCTTTGACCTTCAGGTTCGCCTGTCATTTCATGATCCAAAGGAAATGAGTAAATATCTTGGGACGCCGGAAATTTGGAAAAAGGCTGAAGATATTTTGCGTTTGATCATCAAAGAAAAAAAAGTTTACGTCATTGAAGCGCTTGGTGAAGCTGCGTTTTATGGTCCAAAAATTGATTTTATCGGCAAGGATTCCTTGGGTAGGGAATGGCAGGTAGCCACTATTCAGATCGATATGAATATGCCTGAGCGATTTGATCTCTCGTGTATTAACGAAAAGGGAGAAAAGGAGCGGATCGTCATGCTTCATGCCGCTATTATGGGATCTATCGAGAGATTTTTAGCTATTATTATTGAGCATTTTTCGGGAGCGTTTCCTCTATGGCTTTCGCCCGTGCAGATTCAGATTATTCCCGTATCAAAAGATTATATTTCTCATGCCAAAAATCTCGCACGGGAATTTGCAGATGAAGGGTTTCGAGTAGAAACTGATGAAAGCAACGAGACAGTAGGATATAAAATACGAAAGGCGGAAAAAGAAAAATCTCCTTTTATGCTTGTAGTTGGCGAGAAAGAGGCGAACAGCATTGATGTGAGCGTGAGAAGTCGTGGAAAAAAAGAAGTTGAAACGATTTCCAAGAAAGATTTTATTGCCTTCGTGCGTGATGCCTTAGAAAATAAAAAAATTAATTAAAAAAAATGAAAGGCGAATTAACGTGGATTGAGCTTTCATTGAGCGCGTTTAAAAAAAATATTGCGACAGCGCGAAGGCTTATTGGAAAAAATACACTTTTTGCCCCATGCGTAAAGGCGAATGCCTATGGCCATGGGCTTTTGGAGTGTGCCAAGATTTTTATCGGCGCGGGCGCAGATTGGCTGTGCGTTGATTCCGCTGATGAAGCGATATTTCTAAGAAATTATGGCATTCGCTGCCCGATGATGATTATGGGATACGTCGGCCCGAAAGATCTGCCCAAGATTGTAAAGCATAATGTTAGAATTTTTTTATACAACCTCAAAGACGCGAAGATCCTATCGCGCGAAGCTTTGGCCCAGAAAAAGAAAGTTTTTGTGCATGTAAAAATCGATACCGGCATGAACCGGCAAGGGATTTCTCTTAATGAACTTTCAAGCTTTCTTCAAAATGTAAAAAAGATGCCTGGACTGAAAATTGAAGGCATTGCCACGCATTTTGCAACAGCGGACGAGCTTTCGAACAAAAGAAAGTTTTATTATCTGCAGATGCAAAAATTTCAGAAAGCTATTGGCATCAGCAAGTTTATTTTAGGATATAATTTTATTATCCACTGCGCGAATAGCGGCGCCATGCTTACGGATAAATTTTCATCTTTTGATCTTGCCCGTCCGGGCATCGCTATATATGGCTATTATCCCAGCGAAGAAGTAAGGGCGTATTGCTTGAGCAGGGGAATAAAACTCTATCCGGCGCTTTCATTTCATACAACTATTGCCCAGATCAAAGATCTGCAAAAAGGGGATTGCGTAAGCTACGGTTGCACTTTTACAGCGAAAAAGAAAATGAAAATTGCTGTTTTGCCTGTTGGCTATTATGATGGCATTCGTAGAGAGGAAAGCAACGTGGGGTACGTTTTGATTCGGGGGAAAAGGGCGAAAATTCTCGGCAGAGTATGCATGAATATTATGATGGCCGATATTACCCTCATACCCAGCGTGAAGGTGGAAGATAGAGCAACAATAATCGGCAGGCAGGGCAAAGAAGAAATTACGGCAGATGATGTCGCGAAGCTTCTTGGAACCATTAATTACGAGGTGCTCACACAGCTTCGCGAAAGCGTTAATAAATTTATCGTGCGATGAAAAGAATTCTTATTTTTTTTATTTTGCTTCTGGCGCCTATTTTTTCTTATGCCATGCAAGACTCAAAGCCTTTGTTTAAGGGCTCTGATTTTTTTTCCGTAAAAATTAATACAGTCGCGGATGTAAAGCCTCAAGATCTCGAAATCAAAGAACCAAAAATTCTTCCCAATTCAAATTTTTATTGGATAAAAGAGCTTTTTCGATCAGTTGAGCTATCCTTGACGGCTGATGAATCGAAAAAGACGCAGAAGCTTGTTCGAATTTCCAATGAAAGGCTCTATGAAATAAAGAAATTATCAGAAACTAAAAAAATTGACAAGAAAAAATTAGAAAAATATCTGCAAAAATATCTTTCTGATTCGAGCGAACTGTATGCTAAACTTTTAAAAGTAATTGATGAAAAAAAAGAAAAAGAAATTTTGGATTCCATCGTAAAACAGGAATTTATCCGTCAGAGAATCTTTGAAAGCATACAAAGTAAAACAAAAGAGGAGATTGTTGAGGCATATAAGCAGAAATCTTTGGAGAAGTTTGGCAAACTTTTAGTGGATGTTCGTGAGCTCGAGCCAGCAAAACGCATAAAAGAATATGCCGATAAAAATATAAAGTTTGACACAAAAAGCATTCAGGACACGAAGTTCTTGGACAAATTAAAAAATTATATTGACAATAAGGAAACTCAAAAAACAATAAATGACGCAACGGACTACGTTGTGAAAAAAATCATTAAGAGCCTTGAGGACTTGAGCGAGGAGGATAAGCAGAGGACGATTCGGGAATTTTTAGGCGACACGTCAACGACGACGCAAGATGTCAACGTAGGAAATATACTAGAGCGAATAAAGGAAGAAAAAAATAGGATTGAGAAAGATTTGCAGAAAAATAAAATAAAAAAATAACTCATTTCTAATATCATATTTAATATTGTAAAAGGACATACTATCGAATTTGACGATCGTCAAATTCGATAGTATGAGATTAATATTTTTTTTGAGCTTCATTCGCCTTTGCTAAAGCCACGAATGATAGTATTGAAAATATTTCAGATTTTTGTTATAATGCAAATTGTTGTATAAGAATTTTTTATGAAATACAAACTTATTGTTTTTGGCTGCCAAATGAACCGATCTGACGCCCAGCGCATTGAAACTGTGATGAATCAGATGGGCTACGACAAAATCGAGTCTGACAATATGCAAGATTCTGACGTTGCTATCGTGGTGGCGTGCTCAATTCGCCAGCACGCAATAGATAGGATCTACGGCCTAAAGAAAAAATTTAATGAAATAAAAAAGATACGGCCATTCACGACTATTTTGACAGGATGCGTTTTGGCGGCGGACAAGAAGAATATGGAGAAATTTTTTGATATTATTTTTAATATTAACGACCTTGGAGAGTTGCCAAAACTTTTAGATACGTCCGAATCATTGCAGGTGAAGGAGTATCTCTCTATTCAGCCGGTATATGAAAATAATTTTCAAGCGTTTATTCCCATAACCAAGGGCTGCAACCAGTTTTGCCATTTTTGCGTTGTGCCGTATACGCGCGGCCGCGAAGTGTATCGCGATCCCGATGAGATTGTATCCGAGTGCCGGCGCTTGGTGGAGGCTGGCTATAAAGAAATTACGCTGTTGGGACAGACGGTAAATTCGTATAACCACAATAAGGCAAATTTTTCCAAACTACTACAAATGATTGACGCGATAGAAGGGGATTACTGGATCCGGTTTGTCTCCTCGCACCCGAATTTTTTTTCAGACGATGTTATTGATACCTGGAAAAAAGGAAAGCACCTAACGCCTTACCTTCATCTTGCGGTGCAGTCTGGCGATAACGAAATGTTGCAGAAGATGAATAGAAAGTACAGTATAGAAAAATTTAAAGACGTTGTTGCAAAAATTCGCTCTGCGGTTCCCGGTGTCGCAGTATCAACCGATATTATTGTCGGATATTCAGGAGAGACAGAAGAGCATTTTTTAAAAACAATAGAATTATTTAAAGAGATGCAGTTTGATATGGCATATATATCAAAATACTCTATTCGAAAAGGAACGCTGGGAGAAAAATTGTATGCCGACGATGTGACCTACGACGAAAAAAAGCGCCGCGATGTTGAGCTTAATTCGGTTTTAAAAGAGCTGGCGCACGAGAATAATAAAAAATTTATTGGACAAAACGTGAAGGTTCTTGTTGAGAGCCATAGCAAGGGCTATTGGATGGGCAAGTCGGATACGTTTAAAACTGTTAAAATCCAGCCAAACGAAGATGATGAAAATCTCGCAGGGCAATTTGTTGATGTAAAAGTTATTGAGGCGCTTCCCTGGGGCCTTTTAGCCGAAAGGGTATGAATTTTTGAAACAGAAAAATAGTTTTTTTTCGTAACAAGCTCTTTACAAGAAAGGTTTTTATGAAAATCGCAGAAAGCACGCTTCAAAGCACTGCTGTAAAATTCGTCGTGAAAGAAGAAGAAAAAATTGTTGGTCGGGCATTTTTGTATCTTATTAAAAATGATTTGCACGAACATCCTTATGGGCTTTTGGAAGATGTTTTTATAGAAGAGGGATACAGAGGAAAGGGAGTGGGAACAAAGCTATTACAGGAAGTCTTTAAGAAGGCAAAAAAGCTCGGCTGTTATAAAATAATAGCTACAAGCAGATTTTCTCGTCCCAAAGTCCATGAACTGTATATAAAACTTGGATTTGTAAAGCATGGATTGGAATTTAGAATGGATTTTGGTCCAAAAAAAATTTGAACGAAAGGTAAGTTATGATGAGTACGTTCGATTTGCCCTTGAAGCGGTACAATCCAACGCTCATTTGAGGCCTTATACGCCACTCGCATAAAAAAAATAAGGGACGAATTACTTCGTCCCTTTCCATTTCTTACTAAGTTGTCTTTTAATAAAGATATTATATGAGAGGCATAAAACTCGTTGCCTTTCCGGATTTTTCAAGCTCATCAATTTTTTTTCCAAGGCATTCAAAGCAAAGGAAATTTGAGCTACTACCACACTGAAATTCTGCAATCTCCTTTTTAATGGTTACTTGAGTAAGATGAACATCTTCCGTTGTTTCATCGCCGCATTGATCGCAGACATGAACAATCCTTACCTTTATCATACAAACCTCCATTTTTTAAAAAACAAAGAACACTTTGAATTAGTATACAAGTTATATGGAAAAAAACAAGGTTATAGTAATTTTGGGCACAACAGCATCGGGAAAAACCGATCTTGCCTTAGCTTTGGCAAAAAAATTTTATGGAGAAATAATTTCTGCCGACTCGCGACAGGTGTATAGAGGTATGAATATCGGGACAGGAAAAGATTTGGATAAGTATGTTGTTAAAAAAACAAGAAATCAAAAAAACAAGAAAATAAAATCAACTATTGTTCCATATCATCTTATTGATGTTGTATCGCCCAGAAAACAATTTACAGTTGCGGATTATCAGAAACTCGCGTACGGAGCCATAAAAGATATTTTGCACAGAGGGAAGTTGCCGATTATCTGTGGAGGAACAGGTCTGTATATTGACGCGGTTGTTAAAGGTTACGCATTAGACGAATTAAAAATTACGAATTACGAATTACAGAAGGTAAGGCAACGCCTAGAAAAATTATCTTTGGACAAGCTTTTGCAACAATTAAAAAGAATCGATCTTAAAACATACAAAATTATTGACAAAAAAAATAGACGACGGGTTCAGCGTGCTCTGGAAATCTATTATGAAAGAGGAATTCCAAAATCCAAACAGCAACCAATAAATCCGCCTTTATATGAATTTTTAAAAATTGGCATAGCCTTTCCAAAAGATGCATTGAAGAAAAGAATTTCGCAAAGACTTGAAAAGCGATTAAAGCGGGGAATGGTATTAGAAATAAAAAAGCTTCATACTCAAGGCGTAAGTTGGAAAAAGCTTGAATCTTTCGGCCTTGAGTATCGCTGGGTTTCCCGATATGTCCGCAGAATTATTACAAGAGAGGAAATGAAGGAAAATTTATTAAAGGATATTATATATTTTGCAAAGCGGCAAATGACGTGGTTTAAGAGGGATACAACAATTCATTGGACGCAAAAAAGAAAAGATATTGAAAATTTTATAAAAATATTTTTAAAAACAGAATAATCGTTGACTTTTTTGAATTTTTAGTTTATTATATACAAGACGTTCTTTATTTTTCGTTCGTTCTTTTTGGTGGAAAGGAGTGAAAAATTGGCATGTCGAACCATGAGAGGAGTATGTATTGCCATCTGAAGAGAGGTGTTTTGGAAGATTTTTTTAGAGCCATAGAAAAATCAGCGTATACAAATAAACCGGTAGGTCCGCAAGACTTCTTTAAACAGCGACAAATTACAAGAATTGCAGAATGCGAGCATTGCACATATATTGTTTTAAGAGTGTATGACTTTTCAGCTGAATGTTTTACTTTAGAATATATGTTTGAAATGCTCGATCTTGCCTTGGCAATTGATGATATCCAATTTTTTGGGAATAAAAATAGTAGGCTTACGCGCCTTGCTATTTGTTAGGTTTAAAGCCATCGTTTTTTAAAACGGTGGCTTTTTAAAACATATTCAGAATCAATATCAAGATAATGAAACGATCGTTTCATTATCTTGATATTGGAATTTAATCAACTATGTAATGGATTTTTTCAGCAATTCTTTAGCGGTGTTCGGGTCGGTTTTTCCTTTTGCTTTTTTCATAACTTGACCCATAAGAAACATTATTGCGTTTTCTTTCCCTTTTTTGTAGTTCGCAATGGCATCTGGATTTTCTGCGATGGCCGCGTCTATGATTTTTTGCAGTTCATCGCCCTCAGCGCCGCCCGCAAGATCTTCTTCTTCAAGGATTGTTGAAGGATCTTTTCCCGTGTTATACATAATTTCCAAAACTTTTTGCGCAATCGTGGAGTTGATTTTATTTTGGTAAATCAGAGTGATAAATTCCGCGAAATTTTCCGCACTAATTTTCGATTTATCTACGCTTATTCCATCTTTATTAAGATATGTTGTAAGTTTATTGATGAGCCAGTTTACGGCAATTTTTACCGCCCTATTGCAAGAATTTTTCCAGTTTTCCTCTTTAGTTCCTTCCATATCAGGAAGAGATGTAACCCATTCTTGGAGCTCGGAAATTACTTTTTCCGCATACTCCGAAAGCTCTTTATCACCCGCGAGCGTTCGAGCGTCAGAAAGAGTGATGCCGCATTCTTTTTGGAGGCGTCTTCTTTTTGCTTGAGGAAGTTCGGGAAGTTCTCTTCGTATTGCCTCAACATCAATGGCGTTTTCAGAACCTTTGGCAAAATGAAGCGCAGGCAGATCTGGTTCTGGGAAGTATCGGTAGTCATGCGCTTCTTCCTTCGTTCTTTGCGGTTCTGTTATTCCTTTTTCTTCGTTCCATCCGCGGGTAGTTTTTGGAAGGTCTTGTATTGTTTTTTTTGTATCAAGATATTCTTTTGTCTGGCGTTTTATTTCGTATTCCATGGCTCGCTCAAGCGCTCGGAATGAGTTCATATTTTTTACTTCTACTATCGGCGTTGCCACGATTTTTTCGCCCTTAGCGTCAACTTCCCACAAGTTGATATTCGCGTCGCATCGGAGGTGTCCTTTTTCCATGTCGGCATCGGATATGTCAAGATAGCGCATGATAAGGCGCAGTTCCTGCAAAAATAATTTTGCATCTTGCGCGGAGCGCAAGTCCGGTTCTGTTACTATCTCCGCAAGCGGAGTTCCGGCTCTGTTGTAATCAACAAGCGTGTAAAGCCCGTCATTTGAGTGAAAGTTTTTTGCCGCGTCTTCTTCAAGGTGAATTCTCTGAATACGGATTTTTTTTTCGCCTTCTTTTGTCTCTATATTAACATATCCGCCAATTCCTATGGGTTGGTCGTACTGCGATATTTGGTATCCCTTTGGCAGATCTGGATAAAAATAATTTTTTCGGTCAAATTTAGAATGTTCGGGGATGGAGCAGTTAATGGCGAGCGCGGCTTGAACGGTTTTTTTTATGGCAATTTTGTTTGCCACGGGCAAAACACCGGGCTGGCCGGTGCACACGGGACAGATAGTAGTGTTGGGCGGCATATTTTCGCCCTTGTTGTCACAGCCACAAAACATCTTAGATTGTGTTTTGAGCTGGACATGGATTTCTAGGCCGATGATTGGTTGAAGCTTGGTTGCCATATTTTCAGTAATAAGCTATAAGCAATAAGTTGTAAGATTTATATTTTATTTATTATAGCGAATTGTTTGTTGTATATTGTTCTATCGTATCAGATTTTTTATAAAAATAAAAGCCCCGTACCAGAGAGGAAAAAGGAGGGAGAAATAAGTGGTACGGGGTACTTTTTAAAGAGCGGTTATTCATTTTTTTCTTGAAGAAGAATTTCCTTTTTTGGAATGTTTAACATATTCTGTTTCCCATTCATTTTCGCTGTGGTTAAAAGAGAATATCGGGCAAAGCCTAAATTCTTTTGTGAAATCATATACGTCGTGAAAATCATCTTTCGAATCCGTTTCTTGTTTTCCCATAAGGTCAAATTCTATGAGATTGAAAATTATTGATCCAACGTCATCGGTAGAGAAAACATTCCAGCCTTCGAGTACTGTGAGCGCCATGCATCCAAACTGTTCAATAGCATATTGTCTGAATCCTTCGCACAGCTCTTGTCCGGTAACATGTCGGATTATTCCTTCTGGCTTATTCACAACATGCTTCAGCATGCTTCAGCGTCCAGTCTAATGCTCCATAGATGAAAGTATATGCTTCAGCGTCATATTTTGCATGAGTATGTAAAAGAGCCTGAAATTTTTCTGCCGCTGTCATTATGACCCTCCTTTAATTAATGGAGACGAATAATTAAAGAACATATTTATATTCAACAATACCATGGATTTTTGAAAAATAAAAGACCCCGCTCTCTAATGAACAACGATTTTTTCTCGTTAGATCATTTTTAAGCGCGGGGCCAAGAATTAATTAAGGATCGTTTTTCTTTTGTTTTGTTGCTATTGATATTTTAGGCTCAAATGCCCGTGCCGGAATGAGGGGAAATGGCGGGGAAACATTCCGACGCAGGTTTTTTTACAGTTTTTTGAGAACGCTTGACTGGGGAGCGAGTTTTTTGAAAAGCGCAATTTCCTTTTTTGTCGCGGTTCCAGAAATTATTTTTTCTCGAATCGCGCTTACATCTGTTTTTTTTGTTCGCCGCCCGCTTTTTCTATTTAACCTGTAGGTGGTAAAATTGCCTTCTTTAAGTTCTCTTAAAGACTGCTTTTTTTGCCTGCGCATATTCTCATAAAAGTCTTTTGGCAAGTGGACAGTGCGAACCTGCACATTGCCCGGTCCGAGCGGGATGACACAGTAGCTATCTCCCGCCTTCATGTTCATTTGTTCAAGAATTTCTTTTGGAATTATTACCCCGCCGTTTTTTCGAATCTTTTGAAATGGAAATCGGCTTGTCATAACACCTGAATTGCTTGCAATCTTTTCTGCTTTCATTTTGTTATCCTTTCTTTTGTTTAGCCAATGTCTCGCCGAGCTTCATCAGCTGCTTTCTCTAGTATTTTACACAATTCATCTTCTTCCTCTTGCGGAAGACCCGTGGGCCGCACTTTATAAATAGTTGGCGGAATTTCTTTCATTTCATCATCTTTTGGTATGATGAAAGTTTCATTACAGCCAATAGCTCTCATGCTTTCATCCGCCGCATCTTCAAGCATTTTCACTATTTTTTCTTCTTCCTCGGGCGGAAGTCCTGTTGGCTTTGTTTCAAATATAAGCTCAGGTATAGCGGGATCTGCTTCGGTGCGCATTTCTCTGTCGGGTTCTGACATGCTATCTCCTTTTAAAGTAGAGTTGTTTCACGAAATTTACGAATCCAACGGAACTATTGTGAGCTGAGGATCTTTCCTTAACGCGTCTAGTGAGTCTTTTCCTGTAGATATTTCAAGTTCGTAGGGCTGTGCGTCTTTTTTTATCAGTTCGATAATGGGCATATTCGGATCAATTACATGTATTACGATTTTTTCATTTTTACGATATCCAAAAATAAGCGTGGGTCCGAAATGAATATAATATTGTTTTCTTAACTTGCGAATAACATCCAAGATATCATCGGGCACGCAATTACTCCTTTTTACCTTGCTTTCTTGATAAATATATTGTAAGGTGCGATATTTTCTACTTATAATATATCACGAAAATAAAGAAAAAACA
>CAYJWS010000009.1:0-27961 GCA_964373925.1 uncultured Gammaproteobacteria bacterium | reverse complement strand
GGGGGATTGGAGTTACAAATGTGTTTCATTTATGTTAAAATATAATTAATAGCCATTCTATGGACAGCCGATCCGCGCATTTTACTTTGCTTCATAAGCCTTCTCAAAAAAAGCCGTATACGAGGTGGTACATGGTATTTTTTATTTTATTACTAGGAATATTTTTTTCTGTTTCCATAGCATCGGGAATTTACGTCTATACCGTTTACAAGGGGCTGCGCTCCGGAAAAATTACCCCCGAACAGATATTTGGCACATCTCAAGGCCAAAACAAAGACGGGATTTTTGGAGAAGGAAGGCCTATTGTTGGTAACAATTCGGCGCCTATAGTTTTTGTGGTATTTATCGACTATGAATGCGAGTTTTGCAGGGAAGCCTCAAGCGCCATTAATGCTTTTATACGAGACCCGTATTACGGGGATAAGGCGCGATTTGTCATGCGGCAATTTCCGGTGACAAAGCTCCATCCGCACGCGCTTGATGCGGCCATGGGAGCGGAATGCGCCCATGAACAGGGAAAGTTTTTAGAAATGAATAATGCTCTATTTGGCACGGAAGAAAGCCTTTCGGGTTATGCCATAAAAAACATCGCAAAAAATATTGGCCTAAACTCACAGCAGTTTAACACATGCTTTGACGAAAAAAGATATATTGAACTTATCAAGCAGGACATGAGCGATGGGATTGATATTGGCATCCAATCAACTCCGGCATTTCTTGTAAAAAACAGAATTATTGAAGGCGCACCCACGCTTGAGAATATAAAACAGGCAGTTGACTACTTATCTGGCTCTCTCCAGCAAAAGTAAGCTTAATGCATTTATTTTTTATAGCCTTTTGAAGATACCTTATATGTTTTTCAAATATTTAATATCCGCATTTTTTCTTTTTTTTCTGTTTTTTCCCAATACTTCATTCGCGCAAAACAGCGGGTGTTGTTTTTATGATACCTTGGGATTTTGTGAAAATGTAGGCAAAGAACAAGAAAGTCGGTATGGACAAGACGCCCAGACTCTCTGTAAAGGAAGTTATTATCCCGACAGAGTATGTAGCGAGGATAAGGTGAAATGCGTCTGTCCTCCGGACAAGCTCTGCCTCCAGGTGCCATTCCCAGGCTCTGATATCGTGGAAAAGGCAGACGCAAAGACTATTTTTCCAGAATATATCAGGGTCATGTATCGCTTTGCCATATGGATTGCAATAACCCTTGGCATATTCATGATGATGATGGCAGGGTTTCAATGGCTTACTGCTGGAGGTTCGCCGGATAGAGTTGGCAAAGCCAAAGGATACATCTCCAATGCCATTATTGGTATTATCATAGCCCTCTTCTCTTTCATAATTCTGCAAACCATCAATCCAAGGCTTGTGGAGCTCACGTTGCCAGAGATTAAGGGGCCAGATATTCAAAGCGGACAGTCGTGCTGTTACAATAAAGCCGCGGACCAAATGATTCTAACCGTTCTTTTAGACCCAAAAAAAGGCGATACATGCGAATCAGTTCTTGCAGGCTTATATGGTTCGGGGTGGCTTGCCTGTGAATCAGTCAATGTGCCAAGCTGTTTATGCGTTGTATATGATATAGGAAAAGAAGAGGAGTTTAATCCAAATACGGCAAGGAGAGTGGGAACTGTATGCAATGATGGTAAACCTTTTATTGGAAGTGGCGATGCGCATACGGGCTGTAGAGATACATTGATTTTAACTTTCGGCCAAAATAATAAATGGGAAGCGTGTACAAAATATGATAAACCCTGCGAAGTATTAAGACATTTTCGTATTTCTCCCGATGGAAAATAGTTTTTATTCCTCTCCGCTAAACACCCCCGAAAGCTTTCGGGGGAGGGTTATAGATGTGTTTCATAAGAAAAATAGCCTTGTTTATAGGAGGCTTTATTTGACTCTTGGGATGTTTTCCTCTATAATGGATAATTAATCAGGAGAGGGCCCATTATCCATTTTTATATTCTTATGCAATCACGGTTTATTGAAGTTCGAGGCGCACGAGTGCACAATCTCAAAAATGTCTCTATAAAAATTCCAAAAAATAAACTCATAGTTTTTACGGGCATCTCCGGATCGGGGAAGTCCTCTTTGGCGTTTGATACGATATACGCTGAAGGCCAAAGAAGGTATGTAGAGAGCATGTCAAATTACGCGAAGCAGTTTTTAGGGGTTATGGATAAGCCCGACGTTGACCAGATCAACGGGCTCTCTCCCGCTATTTCCATAGATCAGCGCTCAACAACATCAAATCCGCGTTCAACCGTGGGCACCGTTACGGAGATTTATGATTACTTGCGGCTTTTGTACGCGAGAATAGGGCGGGTGCATTGCCCCAAATGCCAAAATGAAATTTTTCAAGAAACGCCGGCGCAGATAGTAAATGCACTGCTCAAAATGGGCGGTACATCAGGGAAAAAAATAAAAATTTTTTCTCCTCTTGTTGAACACGAAAATGCGGATTACTTTAAAACATTGAGTGAACTTTCAAAGGCCGGATATCACTCTGTGCGCGTAAACGGTATGCTCATAAACCTCTCCGAGCTTGGGAGCCTGCGCCGTGACAAAGAAAAGACATACACGGTGGAGCTTCTTATTAGAGAAATAGATCTTGGGGATTCAAAAAACAGCCTTTGGGTTCGGCATGAAGCCGAGAAAGCAGTCAATGAGGCGCTTGATTTTGGAAATGGGCAGATAATAATACATGACGAATTGCACAAAAAGGATATATTTTTTTCTCAATACTACCATTGCCTGAAATGCAATATACGCCTTCCAAGCATTGAGCCAAGAAATTTTTCTTTCAACAGTCCCGCAGGCGCATGCCAAAAGTGCTCTGGGCTTGGCACATGCCTTGAGGTGGATCCGGAGCTTGTCATACCAAACAAAAGGCTTACGCTCGCCCAGGGCGCGATAAAACCATGGGCAAGGAATTTTTCAAACCAACATTGGTATTGGCAGATTTTGCACGCGGTGTCCAAGGATAAAAAATTCTCTTTGGATATTCCTGTTTCCGATCTTTCTCCGCAGGCATTAAAAATTATTTTTTACGGAACTGGCGACAAGGAATATGCGCTTGAAAATGGCGAATCAAAAATATTTGAAGGAGTCGTGAATATTCTTGGAGCAAAATATCTTGAAACCAGCTCGGATTATTTGCGCCAAGAAATAGTGCAGTATATGAGAATATCCATCTGTCCCGAATGCATCGGCAAAAGACTTAAGCCGGAATCGCTCTCCGTTACCGTGCTTAATAAGAATATTTACGAACTTTCTTCGATGAATATACTTGAGTCAAGAGAATTTTTTAGGGAATTTTTAAAAAAGAAAAATGGCAAAGACGTTTTTTCCGCGAAAGAGAAAAAGATTTCCGAATCAATCGCTAAAGAAGTCTTGACAAGACTAAGTTTTCTTATAGAGGTGGGGCTAAGCTATCTGGCGCTTGACCGCTCTGCCGAGAGCCTTTCCGGCGGAGAGGCGCAGAGGATTCGGCTCGCAACACAGCTTGGGCTGAATTTAAGCGGCGTTGTGTATATTCTTGATGAGCCGTCTATAGGCTTGCATCAAAAAGACAATCAACAGCTTATTGCGACGCTCCAGCGCCTTCGCGACATCGGCAATACCGTTATAGTGGTTGAGCATGACGAGCAGACCATGATGGCGGCAGACGAGATCGTGGATATCGGCCCGGGTGCCGGAGAATATGGCGGAAAGATAGTTTCACAGGGAAAGCCATTGGAGATCATGAAAGACGCCTCCTCGCTCACGGGACAGTATCTTTCTGGAAGAAAAATTATTACACCTCCAAAGAATTACCGCAAGGGAAGCGGAAAATATATTGAGATTATCGGCGCATCCGAATTTAACTTGAAAAATGTTAATGTCAAAATTCCCTTAGGTGTGTTTGTGTGTTTAACCGGTGTTTCCGGATCGGGCAAATCTACTCTTATGCTTGATATATTAGTTAGGGCGCTTCTCAAAAAGTTTTATCACGCCAAGGATAATCCCGGAAAGCATAAAGAAATACGTGGTATTGAACATATAGATAAGGTTATATCCATTGACCAGTCGCCCATAGGCAGGACTCCTCGCTCAAATCCGGCAACCTACACGGGAGTATTCACCTATATACGGGACCTTTTTTCCCAAATTCCCGAGGCGAAGATCCGAAGATATGACGTTGGAAAATTCAGCTTTAACGCAAAGGGCGGACGATGCGAAAACTGCAGTGGCGAGGGCGTTGTGAAAATTGAGATGCAATTTTTGCCCGACGTATACATACAATGTGAAGAATGCCGGGGCGAGCGGTATCAAAAAGAAGTTTTGGAGATCCATTATATGGGGAAGAATATTTCTGATGTTTTAAATATGTCGGTTGAAGAGGCGATGAAATTTTTTTCGCGGCAGCCGATTATCTATGACAAGCTCAAAACGCTTTATGACGTCGGGCTTGGATATATCAAGCTTGGACAGAGCGCGATTACACTTTCTGGCGGAGAGGCGCAGAGGGTGAAGCTGGCGACTGAGCTTTCGCGGCGTGCAACCGGAAAAACACTTTATATTCTTGATGAGCCCACCACTGGACTGCATTTTGAAGACATCAAGCATCTTCTTGGGGTGCTCAATCATCTTGTTGAAAAGGGAAATACAGTTCTTATTATCGAGCACAACCTTGATGTGATAAAATCAAGTGACTGGGTGATTGACATGGGTCCCGAAGGAGGGGATCGGGGAGGCGAAATTATTGCCGAAGGCACGCCGAAAGAGATTGTGAAAGTATCGCGCTCATACACCGGAAGATATTTAAAGAAAATTTTATAAAATATATTTGTAGGCTGGGATAACAAACGATAAAGACATATTGTAAGGCAGTTGTATTCAAGTGAAAGAATCCAAAAGTTCGCCGATGAAGTATTAATGTTCCCCATGTCATTGCGATCCACGAAAACTTTCGGGAAGAAGCAATCTATATTTAGATCCCGAAATGAATTCGGGATGACCAAAAGATTAGGTCATTGCGAGCCCGGCGAAGCAATCTAAGGAGGGGAATAAATAAAAAAACGCAGGCACGCACCCATATGATGAGCACACGTTCAAAATTTTTTTTTAGCTTGGCTCTCTACTGCGTTTTTTCAGTACTTTTATTTTTTACGAATTTTTTTGGATTTAATGTAGACCGTGAGTTTGAGTTCTGGTCGCTTTTTTTTATAATGTTCGCGATAGCGGTGTCGTACGGGTTGCTCATTGAGCATACGATCGCCTTTGATATAAAAAATAAAAAAACTATCTTAATCTTGGCGCTTTCGGCGCTTTTTTTTATAGCGCTCTTTTTTTTCATGAAGCCCCCCGAATTTATCTTACATGATCTCTATATATATTTTTTTCACGCAAAAATTTTCGCGTATTACCATGCCAATCCTTATATGCTTGCGCCCGCGGATTTTGCGGGAGATGCTTCATTATTTTTCCTTAAAAATTGGATGAACCAGAGCTTTAATTACGGCCCTCTCTGGCTTTTATTATCCGCAGTGCCAGCGCTATTAACCGCGAATATAATTTTAGGAGTTTATTTCTTGAAAATATTGATACTCGCGGTTTTTTTAGCGGCGATACTCGCTTCATATTATTTATTTAATGCGGATATGAAAAAAGTTTTTCTTTTCGCTATACATCCCTTGATGCTGTATTGGGTTGTTTTAGGCGGACACAATGATATTGCACTGGTTTTTTTCCTTATATTGTCTTTTATTTTTTTAAAAAAGGAGAAATATTTTTTTTCTATCATATTTTTTTCCTTATCTATGCTTGTTAAATACGTTTTCATAATTTTTTTGCCGATCTATATATTATATATCTTGAAAAAAACCTCGTGGAAACGTATTTTTTTTTACTGCGCCACCATTGCCATTATCGTGTTTGGGTCGTACGCCCCTTTTCATGCAGGGGTTACCTCCATCCTCGGCAGCGAGACATTGCATAACCCCAGGCTTAGCTCGCCGGCATTTTCCCTGGCATATAGCGTGATGAATAAAAGTTTTTCTTATGATCCGGAAGTTTTTTCAAGGATAAAAAATATTTTCATTTTCATTTTTATCATTGGATATGCCGCGATACTGTGGAAGATGCGAAAAAGCCTAGATTCATTTCGCGGTTGTATAAAAATATTTTTGTGGATATCTGTTTGGTTTTATTTTATTACGTTTTGGTTTCAGCCATGGTATGTGATTTGGGTCCTTCCATGCTTTATATACGTTTTAGAGGGCAAGAAAAATAATATTTTTTTTCACGTTTTCGTTATTTTTTATAGCCTTATATTTTATCTCGTATCGTACTCATATTCTTCTTTTTTTGGGCTTATGGCCGTTTTGTTTGTTGTTGTGCCACTAGCTTTTATTGTAAGATTAGCTTCTAGTTATCCACATAAGAAAGGCGAAAATTTTCGTTTTATGGTATAATATTATTACGATAAAAATTAATACAACATATTATGCCATCTTCACAAAATCCCAGGACACGGGGTATTGCGATTAAGACAAAAACTTCTTCAACAACCGTTGGGTTGGTTGTGTCAACTCTTTTTTTGGTTGTTGCGGGATCTGCTGCCATGGGATTGAATTTAAGCTCACGCGGGCAATATGGGGGATTTTCGTACGCCACAACCAAGTCGCCGTCAACGTATGATCCTTCCGGTTGCTGCCAAAAAGACTCATGGCTTATAATGTGTTCTGATACAACTAAAAGCCAGTGCGTTGGCACATTTTATGCTGGTGCAAAATGTAATAAGTCCACATTCCAATGTGAGGGAACTGGTGTGCCCACTTCTTCTCCCACTCCAACATGCAAAAAATCTTTAGCAGATACAAAGGGTGATTATAGCGACTGGATGAGCGAATGCCCAAGTTCGCTTGATCTGACGTGCTCGGCTGCGGCAGGAAATGCCGCTCCAAAAGATAAGTCGCAGTATGCTTGCTCTAATCCTTGCAAACTTTATTCTAAATTTGAAATAACAAGTTCAGGTTGTTCTTACTGGGGAGAAGACGGTGGTGACGTAGCTTTAAGAATTTTAGGATATTTGCCGTGGGGGGTTCCGGAATTAGTACGAGATCTTACCGGCTATCTTTACAAGGCGTACTGCTCTGAAACAATTCATTGGAAGTGCGATACCGATGCCGGCGAAGGATGGGAAGAAACCGTTCTATAAAAATATTATCTTCTAAACTATAAGCTTATGCATATTCAACAAAACATTACAACACATTATAGAGCGAACATAATATATATTTTTTTTGCCGTGACCATAACATTATTTTTTTTAAGCCTTATGCTTCCGAAAACTGCCAATGCCCAGATAGCGCCCGGGTGCTCATGGCAGTTAAACAGCTCCGGACGATACGCTGAATGGGTAGACATGTGTCCTGCGGATTTTACTAATCTTAATGCTAAAAATAAAGTATGCTCGCTTGCGCTCGTTAATGCTTTTAATAAATATCCAAGGTTGAAATGTAATGCGCCATGTTTGCTTTTTGTAAAAGAGACTCATATCCCAAGCTGTAATTATTGGAGCGATCAGCAGCAACAAGGATTTTTTAACACGTTGAGAAGAGCAATTCCGGGATTTAATGATAGCGCGCTTCGATGGCAGCCGGGGGAAAATTATTATACGGCGTGTAGTGTATCGATAAGCGCGATATGCGGCTTTCAGAACCCAGGAATTGGATGGAAAGGGCCAATACCATAATTGTTTTTTACGCACAGAAAAGAATAAGACCGATTGTATGTCGGTCTTTTTTTACGAAGATTGTTTTTTTCATAAAAATTCATTATAATAAGCATATATAATTTTTTTCAAATGTCTCGATATAACCACAAAAAAGTAGAGAAAAAATGGCAGAAAGCGTGGGAAAAGGAAAAAGCTTTTTTAGCAGAGGATTTTTCCAAAAAAAAGAAATTTTATTTTTTGGTTGAATTTCCATATCCTTCCGGAGAGGGACTTCACGTGGGGCATCCGCGCTCGTATGTCGCGCTTGATATTATGGCGCACAAAAAGAGGATGGAGGGCTTTAATGTGCTCTATCCATTTGGCTTTGATTCTTTCGGACTGCCTGCTGAAAATTATGCCATAAAAACAGGAACCGACCCTAAAATTACTATTCAAAAAAATATCAAAACATTTACTCGGCAGCTGAAATCTTTGGGGTTATCTTTTGACTGGTCGCGCGCTTTTTCAACTACTGATCCGACATATTACAGGTGGACGCAGTGGATATTTCTTCAGTTTTTTAAACGTGGTTTGGCGTATAAGGCGAAAATTCCAATAAATTGGTGCCCCAAAGATAAAATTGGCCTTGCCAATGAAGAGGTGGTCAATGGCAAATGCGAGCGATGCGGCACAGCAGTTGAGCGCAGGGAAAAGGAGCAGTGGCTTTTGAAAATTACCAAATACGCCGACAGGCTCATTGATGACTTGGAAAATGTTGATTATTTGGAAAAGATAAAAATCCAGCAAAAAAATTGGATTGGAAGATCGCAAGGAGCAACGATAAAATTCGAAATCCGAAGCACTAAATCCGAAACAAATTCGAAATTCGAAATTCGAAATTCGGATTTTCCGCCAGTTGAGGTGTTTACGACCAGGCCGGATACGATTTTTGGCGCGACGTTTGTGGTGGTGGCGCCGGAACACCCCATTATCGGCAATTTCCAATTTCCAATTTCCAATTTCCAAGAAGTAAAGGAGTATGTAGAAAAGGCAAAGAGAAAGTCTGATATGGAGAGGACCGAGCTTGCCAAAGAAAAAACAGGAGTTGAATTAAAAGGCATAAAAGCCATTAATCCCGCCACAGGAAAAGAGATTCCTGTTTTTGTCGCGGATTATGTCTTATTGTCGTATGGTACTGGCGCGATTATGGGGGTTCCAGCGCACGATGAACGTGATTTTGAGTTTGCGAAAAAATATAATTTGCCGATTACGGAAGTTATTCGGCCCCTCACCCCAACCCTCTCCCCGGAGGGGAGAGGGAGTAAGGGAGAGGGGGGAGTTTATGTGGAACTAAGTGGCAAGCTTGTTAATTCTGGAAAATTTTCTGGGCTTTCTATCCAAGACGGAATACAAAAAATAACTGAATGGCTTGTAAAAGCAAATATTGGGAAAAAAATAATACATTACAAACTCCGCGACTGGGTGTTTTCCCGCCAGCGCTATTGGGGCGAGCCCATTCCGCTTGTGTATTGCGAACAGTGCAAGAATAAAAAGCAAAAAGTTCTCATTATCCATGGATTTGAAAGCAACGCCCAAGGCAACTGGAAGCCGTGGATGAAACAAGAGCTTGAAAAAGCGGGTTTTGAAGTATTCGTTCCCACCATGTCCACCTCCGCGCACCCCACGCTTGAGTCTTGGATAAGAGAGCTTATGCCGTATATAAAAAAAATGGGAGAAAATGATATTATTGTCGGGCATAGCCTTGGTAGCAAAGCCGCGCTTCATCTTCTTGAAAAAGCAAAGAAAAATATAGGCACGCTGTATCTTGTCGGATCAGCTATTGGAGAGGTTGAGGACAGAGACTGGCAGAAGCTTCGTGAAGAGTGGAAGGGGTCGGATGTTGATGCTCTTAAAAAGTTTTGGGAAGTTCCCGTGGATTTTAATGAAATAAGCAAGTATGCGCTTTCGGTAAACGTGATTTTATCAGATGATGATCCCTATATTCGGAAAAAGACTCATGAAAATTTGCCAATGCACTGGAATTTTGAGCTTTGGAGCGGGTTTGGACATTTTACGAAAATTCAAGAGCCTGCTCTTCGCGACGCCATACTCAAAAGCAAGCATACCGGCTGGGTCGCTCTGCCACAAAAAGACCTTCCGCTGACCTTGCCAAATGTAAAAAAATATGAACCGACCGATTCGGGCGAGTCGCCCCTTTCAAAAATTGGCTCATGGGTGAAGACCAAATGCCCGGTGTGCAACGGTGCGGCGCGCAGGGAAACCGATGTTATGCCGAACTGGGCGGGATCAAATTGGTATTACCTTGCATATGCCATGCGAGGAATTTCCAATTTCCAATTTCCAATTTCCAAATATAAAGAAATTCTAAAGTATTGGATGCCGGTTGACTGGTACAACGGAGGAATGGAGCACACCACGCTTCATTTGTTGTACTCGCGTTTTGTCTACAAATTCCTTTGGGATATCGGAGCGGTGCCCAAGGAGTGCGGGAGCGAGCCGTATAAGAAAAGAACTTCACACGGACTTATTTTGGGCGAGAGCGGAGAGAAGATGTCAAAATCGCGCGGCAATGTGGTAAACCCCGATGATATAGTAGGGGAGTTCGGCGCGGATGTGATGCGTTTGTATGAGATGTTTATCGGCCAGTTTAATCAGGCAGTGCCGTGGGATACAAAAGGAATTTTAGGAATGAAACGGTTTTTGGACAGAGTATGGGCGTATGCTGTGATGAAATCAAAAGTTAAAAATCAAAAGTTAAAAATCAATGATAGGGAAATATTGCAGCTTTTACATCAGACAATTCGAAAAGTCACAGAAGATATTGAGGGTATGCATTTTAATACTGCAATTTCCGCCCTCATGATTCTTTTTAATAAGATGAGCGCATATGAGTTTCGCAAAGAAATATTTGAAGATTTTTTAAAGCTTCTTTCGCCCTTTGCTCCTCATATAACCGAAGAGCTGTGGCAGATGTTTGGAAATAAAAAAAGCATATTGCATGAAGCGTGGCCGCGCTATGAAGAAAAATATCTTGAATCTTCGGAATTCAATATCGTTATTCAAGTGAATGGAAAAGTTCGTGATATAATAAGCATTGAAGGCGATTTTTCCGAAGAGGAAATTATGGCGCTCGCCCTTGCTTCGCCAAAAGTGCAGAGGCACGCGGCAAAAGAAAGGATTGTTAAAAAAATTTATGTACCAAAAAAATTACTTAATATTGTTGTAAAATTATGAGGCATATAAAAAAAATTATATTTTTTGTAATCGTGGCAAGTATAGTATTAATGAATCCTCAAAAGAGTTTAGCTCTTCTGCCAAGTTGCCCTCCGGATTCTACTGGCTGTCAGGGCTCAGGCTCTGGGGGCACTCCAGCTTCCGGCGATACGCAAACCGGAGGAGATTCGACTTCTCCCGGTATTGGGACCGATGGGACAGGTACTTCTGGAAATTCCCAAACCCCGCCAAGCAATGCAGGATCTCCTTCGGCGGGTAGCGGACAGGCGCCTTCGGGAATTTCTGGATCGCAGGAATCAATAGGCAGTGGAACAAGCCCCAATGGCACGGCAGCATCTGGAGATTCGCAATCAGGAGAAGAATCCGAAACTTTTTTTGGTAGTGGCTCACGATCAGAAATTCGTCCTATTGTTTCTGTTTTAGGCAATGACGCCCCTCAAGAGGGTCAATGTGAACAGTTGGGCAAGGTTTGGTTTAATGATGATAGCGATGACGATGGTCTCACTGATGTTCAGGAAGGCCCTCAAGGAACAGATCCGCTTAATCCCGATACGGATTTTGACAGTTATTTTGATGGCGAAGAAGTGTGTTTAGGTTTTGATCCGCTTGTTGTCTTTGAGGTTAACCCAGTAGATTGGAATTTGGCAAAAAAATTACAAGGTATAATACTTTTGCAAGTGGAAAGGCGCGGAGAGGCGTGGTATGTCTATCCCAATGATTTTCTGCGCTATTATTTGCGCAACGGCGCTGTTGCTTATTCAATAATGCGTTTTTTAAGCCTTGGCATTACTGACGCGAATCTCGCGAAGATACCAGTTGGTTTGGAGCCGAGGTTTCAGGATATTGATTCCGATAATGATGGATTATCTGACAAGATGGAAGAAGGGCTAAAGACCGATCCGAATAACGCCGACTCCGATTCAGACGGATTTTTTGATGGCGAAGAGGTATTAATGAAAAATACAAATCCGCTGGGAGATGGCGCACTGCATTATGACGCAAAGCTTGTTAAGCGCATGAAAGGAAAGATTCTCCTCCAAGTTGAGTCTCGAGGAGAAGCATGGTATGTACATCCAAAAGACGGCAAGCGTTATTACATGAAAGATGGAAATGCCGCGTATCAGATTATGAGGTTTTTAAGCTTGGGGATTTCTAACAGCAAGATTAATGCGCTTCCCATAGGATCGCTTCGCGGAAAGATTCATTAAATTATTTTTTTCATGTTGAGCCGCATACAAGGAAAAGTTGTACAAGGAATGGGTATGGGGAAAAAACTTGGTTTTCCAACTGCTAATATTTTTTCAGAAACAATTCTTATTAAAAAATATTGGGGAGTATATGTTTCCTTGGTAACGTTGCGCAACGCCCGAATGCCTGCCGTCTCGCACATTGGGCCGGCAAAAACATTGAATGAAATTACGCCTCGCCTTGAAGCGCATATTTTGGATTTTGACGGAGATATTTACGGAGAAGTTATTGAAATAGAATTTTTAAAAAAATTGCGCAATACGAAAAAATTTTCCACTATTGAAAAATTAAGCGAATATATTGCAAGAGATATACGGCAAACCCGAGAGTATTTTCATGGAATTAGGGCTCATGGGCATAGTGTCATTTCTGCCCCCCGATAGCTATCGGGGGAATGACACTGAAACACATAAAAATTGATCAAATCAGCAAGTCTTAGAAAATAACCATTTTTATGGAATTTCGCATAATTGAAGACCAAAATATTTGGACGGAGTACATATATCGCCATCCATCTTCTGACGGAGGTTTTTTGCAGTCATGGCAGTGGGGCGAATTCCAAAAGTCATTTGGGAGAAAAGTAGTAAGGCTTGCCCTTATGGAAGACAACGCGATATCTATCGGCTGGCAGGTAATTTTTATGCCGATGCCTTTTGGATTTGTGTATGCCTATATTCCTAGGCCTATTGCAATGAATGAGTTCTTGTTACAAGAAGCAATTGGGCTGGCGAAAAAAGAAAAAGCGATTTTTATTCGCGTTGACGCGAGAGAGGCTCTACAGATCAGCGGTTTTCGCAAACTTCAGTTTTCTGTACAGCCCGAGCAGGAATTTGCAATTGACATAATAAAAACCGAAGAAACCCTATTGTCTGAGATGAAATCAAAAACGCGATACAATATCAAGCTCGCGCAAAAGCACGGTGTGGAGATTATCGTAACAGGAGAAGATATTTCAAGCGCCATGAAAGAGGAATTTATTTCCCTTGTTGAAAAAACATCTCTTCGACAGGGTATCCGGGCGCATCCAAGAAAATATTACGAGAAGATGATTGAAGCGCTTTCAAAAGATCATTCATTGGCGCTGTATTTGGCAGAATATAAGAAGAAGTATATTTCAGGAGCTCTAATATTATATTCTTCGGATGTCGCATATTATCTTCATGGCGGAAGCGATGAAGATAATAAAAACGTGATGACGCCATATCTTGTGCATTGGCGCGCGATATTGGATGCGAAGGCGAGAGGAATGAAAAAATATAATTTTGGAGGCGTATCTATATCCAATCATTCATGGGAAGGAATAACGCGGTTTAAACTAGGCTTTAGTCCAGAGACGAGAGTGGTAAACTACGCTAGCGCGTATGATCTGCCGATCCGCAAATTTTTGTATAGAATGTATACAAAGATTAAAAATATTTAATATCATACTATCATTTTGGACGATCGTCCAAAATGATAGTATGATATTTTTTAATCTTTTCGGATTAAATTCCCCAACGGCTTGCTGTATAACAATAGATTATTCCACTTTGATACCCCGTCAGCTTGTTGCAGGTAGTTCATTGTAATGTTACGCACTTGAGTAATTCTGAAAAAAATTGAAAAAATGCTATGCCTTGTATATCTTATAACTCCTCCTGCCCTCCTCTTACACTAAGAGGAGGAACGAGACAAAAATTTTCCCCTCTTGAAGTAAGAGGGGCTAGGTCTGCCCCGTCGAATGACTGGGGGGAGTTATGAACGTTGAAATTAAAAATTATAAATTACCCGCCCGAGGACTTCGTCGGTGAGCTCAGTCGAATCCGCGGGTCAGCCTTGGGTTGAGAAATTCGCCTCTATGAAGTTTATTACCATTCACAATAATATATTTCCAAAGGATACGCTGTCAGATATTAAGAAGATTTTAAAAAGCGGAGGCGTTATAGTGTATCCTACCGATACCGCCTACGCCATAGGCGGAGTTTTTGACAATGCAAAAGTTATAAAAAAAATTTTACAGATAAAAAAACGAAAAGACGTAAAGTTTACGCTTATCGCATCCGATATCCGACAAGTTGAGAAATTTTTTCAATTAAATACTTTTGAAAAAAAGTTGGCGAAAAAATACTGGCCTGGGCCGCTCTCGCTTGTTGTTTCAAATAAATACGCGGTAAGAGTTCCTAAAAATGCATTGGCGCGCGAGCTCGCGCGCATAGCGCAATGCCCAATTATAGCAACCTCCGCTAATATAAGCGGAAAAGACTCGCCATTTAGCATACGGGAGTTCCAAAAACAGCATAAAAATAATCAATACGCGCCTGAATGCATTATAGACAGCGGGAAGTTAATAAGAAAAAAACCTTCAACCATAGTGAAGGTGAATGCAATCGGAACAATAAAAATTATCCGGAAGGGCGCGATTCCGAAGCTTCATCTGCTAAGACCAATTTGAATCGGGGTAAATTGGTTTAAGCCATTTCCAAGTATTGCAGCTCCAATGCGCGGCCGGCCCCCTTTGTATAAGAATGCTTTACTTGGGCATACATAGAGCCATTTACTTAAAGGCGATGGTTTAAACTGAATCTCTGTAACTCCCGCGCACGCGCTTCCTAAAAGGCCCGTGCACAAAAGACAGGTGTGGCATACAGTAGGTTCAAATACGGGATCTTCAATTACACACTCAGATGTATAGGTTATTCTGCCACCAAAAGATGTGGTAGCAATGGCATTGGCCTCGTTTGTGTTAGCAGTAAGAGAGAAGAGCAAAAATATAGAAATTGGGATTATGGAGATGGTCGTGAGCACCAGCAGTGCAAAGCCAAAATGGATTTTTTTAAACATAATTTTTTTCATACATACGTACTATACCATAAAATACATGAAATCAACAAATTACAATATTCACAATGAAAAAAAAGCGATAGTAGCGTTGTGTAAAATGTACGGCATATATCCCGAGCGCAAGCGCGGGCAGAACTTTTTGTGCAGCAAGGAAATCTTGAAAAAAATTGTTGAGAGCGCAGAGGTTCAAGCGGGGGACTCGGTATTGGAAGTAGGCCCGGGGTTTGGAACGCTTACGTCTCTTTTAGCCGATAGGGCGAAACACATTACAGCCGTGGAGATTGATGAAAAATTTGTTTCTATTCTAAATGATCAGCTTGCCGGATATAAAAATATTTCCATTGTCAGGCAAGACATTCTTCGTTTTAACCCTTCTGAAAATTTTTCGAGCAACTATAAAATTGTTTCCAATCTTCCGTACAATATCACCTCGCATTTTTTGCGAAAATTTTTAACTGAAAAAAATAAGCCAAAAGTAATGGCGCTTCTCTTGCAAAAAGAAGTGGTGGAGAGGATATGCGCTAAACCCGGCACAATGAGCCTTTTGAGTTTCTCGGTGCAATTTTTCGCTGACGCGAAAATTATTGGACTCGTGGCAAAGGAAAATTTTTGGCCCGAACCCAAGGTTGATTCCGCTATAGTAAAAATTACTCCATACACACAAGAAGAGATGGAGGAGAAGCAACGTAGTGCCGGAGTTGACGAAAAATCCATTTTTCGCTTAGTGAAGTTTGGATTTTCGTCGCGCAGAAAACAGCTTCATAATAATTTAGCGTCCGGATTTTCATCTCTTTTGAAGAAAAAGGTTTTAGCCGATGATATTAAAGAAATTTTTCAAAAACTTTCAATACAACCACAGGCTCGCGCGCAAGATATTTCTGTAGAAAAATGGCTAAAACTCGCTTCTAGGCTCTATGAAGAAACTACATTTACTAAAAGAGGATTTTTTTAGTAAAAATATATTATAATAAAAAATCCATTTTTTTTCAAGGGTAAAAAATATTTTTTTACCCTTTTCAATTACCCACAAAATTTGTTGTAATATATTACTTCTAATTGTATAATTATGGTATAATAACAACGTTGTAGCACCTATAGTTTTTTTGGTGTGTTAGTGATTTTTTTATTTTAAAACCATGAATGAAGATTACAGAAAAAAAGACATTATAGATTCCATATATAGCCTTCAAAATGAGCAAAGGGGTTCATGGAGAAAAAGCGCGCCTGTACAAAAAAAGAAAAAAAGATTCTTGAAAAATAATAGCGCGCTGTATGTTGTTGTAGTATTGGGAATAACCTCGGTTTTTGTAGGATCTTTTGGGATATATAAGCGTATTCAAAAACCGTATGATATTTTGGGCGTGAATCAGTCAAAAAAAGTTGCTCTTGATTCGCTCTCTGCGGATCCAAGCGAAACGTTGAGAGGAGCTTTGACGCTTGACACCGATAATGATGGATTAAGCGATAGTGATGAGAATGTTCTGTATTACACATCGCCGTATCTTGAAGATACGGATTCGGATGGGACAAGCGATTATGAAGAAATAACAAAAGGAACAGATCCGAATTGTCTTTTAGGAACAAATTGCGATGGAAAGACTCGGCCGCAAGAAACACAAGGAGATACTGATTCATTGCCACAAGCTCAAGTTGATATTGGGAGCGCTATCACGCCTCAATATCTTCGCGAAATTTTGAAAAAGAGCGGAGTTGACGCGAAGCTCTATGAGTCTCTTTCAGATGAAGATCTTATGAGAGAATATAATAAAGTTTTAGGAGGCGATATCCAAACAGATACCCAGCAAACCGCATCTCCTAATATTAAAAACATGTCTCCGCAAAAGTTGCGCGAATTTTTGCTTCAAAACGGAATGTCACAAGAGCTTATTGATAAATTTTCCGATGAAGAGATTAGGCAAATCCTTAATGAGACGATTCAAAGCCAATAATACTATAGCTTACGCAGTTATACATAACTTGGTGTCATTCCCCCGCCAGCTGGCGGGGGAATCCATGCCTCGGAAATAAGCCCTATACTGGATCCCCGCATTCGCGAGGATGACAGAAAAAGGATAAGTGCTTACGCTCTAAATACAATGATTGAAGGTACGCATTCCTCTAAGCGCCATGCATACAAAAAATAAAAAGATAAAATATATAAAAGGGAAGATAAAGATACTTGTATTGATAGTATTTTCTTTTTCTTTTTTCGTTTCCTTTTCTTTTGCCCCAAAAGCTTGGGCGGTCTTGTCTCCGCCGGTGAAGTCAGTAGACGGAGTTGAGGTGAATACGGGCGAGCAAACCCAGATAGAGCTTCAAAAATCGCAAGCAGAAGAAGAAAAAAAGGCAAAAGACTCGGTGTTTGCCGTTGCCTTTAAAAACGCCGTGCGATATTTTTTGAGAACCATTGCCATTGATCTTGCAACCTATATCGCCTCCGGTAGTGAAGGACAAAAACCGCTTTTTTACACCGAAGGCTGGGGAACATATCTCAAGCGCGAGGCAGACAACGCGGCCGGTACTTTTATTAATGGTTTGGCCAATGGGCTTAAATTAGGAAATATCTGTTCGCTGAATTTTGACCTTAAGCTTGGCCTTACCTTGGGCCTTATTGCCGCGAAAAAACCACAACCGCCGGCGTGTTCTTTTAGCCAGCTTTTAAAAAATTGGGAAACGTCGCTTTCGGATCCAAACAAGTTTTTGCGAGGCATAGACGCTTATTTTAACCCAAACGAAAATGATTTTGCCGTAGGGCTTGAGGTGCACTCCAGTTTTTTAAGAAAAATTACCGATAAAATTAACGAGAAGACCAACAATCGCAAGGAAGGCAATGGAATAAAGCCGCTCACAGATGAAATATCCGGATTTATTAAAACACCCGGAACGCTTATTGCCGAAAAAATTGGAATTGATATGAAAGATCAAAACGCGGACGCCCTTACATTTACAGGTCAGGTGGCGGCGGATACCTTGAATGCGTTTACAAGCACTCTGGCTTCGAAATTTTTAGAAAGATTTTTTAAAAAAGGCCTGGCGCTTCAGTCAAGCCTGGGGAAAGAAGAGCGTTTTAACTGGGATAACCTTGAGGCGATTACCTCACCCAACGCAAGCCCTAACCGCGGAGGAAGAGATGACGCGCGCCGAGAATTCAGCTCATTTATCTCTCCTTCTTTTGGCCTGGGAAATCCAGCCGCAAATAGAATTGACGTTACCGCCGAGCTCCTAAACGAGGGAATCATAAACATACAGTTTAAAACAGCGATAGACAGAAAGTTCACGATTTCACAAGCTATTCGCGAGGGGCTGTTTCTTACCGAAGGAGCGGGCTCCACATTCGGTTTTACCTCTTCAAACAATCAGCCGGATTCGCACGAAGGGTATTCATATAATTCGATGGTTATTTTAAGAAAGTACAGGGTATTGCCCGTTGGATGGGAGCTTGCGGCATCGTATATAAAAGAAAATTTTCAAAACAGGATATACAGCCTGGGAGATATTATACGCGATTATGATAATGCGAGTTCGCCCTTTTACCGTCTTATAGATACCAGCTGGGTCTTGAAGGCGCCAGACACCTTTTGCCGGCTGGAAGGCCCGGGCGATGAATTGTTGCTGGATGACTGGAGGACGGAAAAACGAAATGACACGACGCAGGACCCTCCGCAAGAATACGCCTTTAACCAGCACAACATATCCCGTAAAAATTATTGCGCGGATTCAAAATCATGCATTTATGAAGATGGCTCGGGCAATTGCATTTATTATGGATACTGCACGGAAGAAAAGTCTCTCTGGCGATTTAGCGGCGAGACGTGTCCTGCTTACTATAATACCTGCCAAAAATTTACCGATGAGGACAACGAGACATCCGCGTTTCTCGCAAGCACTCTTGATTCCAAGGATTGTTCCGTAGATAGCGTTGGATGCCAGTGGTACTGCACCGAATATAACGCATATAATAATATCTGGACGTGTTTGGACGACGGCGAGAAAACGCTCAAATCCTGTGATGATTCCAATGGATGCGCTGTCGTGGATTCAAAAACAGGCGAAACATGCACCATACCGTATAAAAACGTAAGTTGCACCGTGAGCGCGTGCTCGCCGCAGTCAAACGTTTTAATTAACGGCAGTTTTGAAAAAGCAAGCGCAAATAATACAAGCCTGCCTGACTCGTGGGATCGGCAGAGCGGGGTTTTGGATGATATTTCACGAGTCAATGGAGTGGGGCAAAAAGTTAATGCGGGAAGCTATTCTATGCGACTGTCATATTTTGGCGGGCCGCTCAAGAAAATTATCGCTCGATCACAACCCATAACCATAGACCCGACTAAAACATACACGCTTCTAGGAAAAATTTATAACAATCTTATTTATGGCAAGGCGTACATTGCCATTCTTGACCCCGCGACAAATTCAATTATCGGAGAGCCTGGTGGATGTACTACTAATGCGGAAATAGCAAAAGGCACGTGGGTTTCCGCAAGTTGCACTTTTACGATTAATCCAGGGCCCCATACTATTTCCGTTGGCCTATTTATAGAAGACACAAACAATTATCCCGTTGGAACAGCGTGGTTTGATGATGTTCGCGTACAGCCCGCATGCCCCGACAGGGATGTTGTCATTTATTTGAACGCGAACGATTCTTTGGATGAAAGCAAGCTTTATGTGGACCGTGATGTCAAAGAATGCGACGCGAAAGACTCTGGATGCCATGAGTTTATCCGCACAAAGCCTGGACTTGGAACGAATTTTATCTATAATGGAGGTTTTGAAAATTGGCAGGACCAAGAGCCTCCTTTGGGATGGATAGGCACGGGAGCCCAAAATATTGAGAAGGTTTCGAGCGACGCCCCGCAGGGGAAATTGAATGTACGATTTAATGCTTCGGCAAATATTGATTCGCAGAAAACAAATCTGCTCTCGTCAGGGAAAAAATATATTATTTCTCTTTTTGCAAAAAAAGAAGGAGTAAACAACGGTTTATTTTTGAGGATGTATTATACTGACAACGCTGGAGTGCAAGTTGAGTTTCCCAATCTTGATTTTGGCCTAGGAGCAGGCGCGAATTTAGACCTGAAAGATCAGTGGTCGCGTATTATCTCCAAGCCGTTTAATTTGCCGGAAGGAAAAGATTTTTATTTTGAGGTTGACCAGGACACCAACGAGATAAGCTCTATTGATGCTCTTATGATAGAAGAGGTTGAAGAGGGTGTGGCGACCGCGCAAGCATATTCTGATTATGGCGAAAAAAATTCCGTGTTTCAAAAACAGCCTCCGGCATATCTTAACTGCACCGGTGATCCGGAGAAAGACCACACTTCATGCTCAAATTTCGCCATATTGTGTTCCAGAGATGAAGTAGGGTGCGAGCTGTATGGGCCGACAAACAATGATCCGTCAGTTCCGGGCGTGGTGACGGAATTTGACCGATGCCCCAGGGAGTGCTCTGGGTATCAGACGTTTAAGCAGACAGCCACGAATTTTGAAGAGGAAAAATTCCCCATATTTTTTATTCCAAAAACGGGCAAGCAATGCGCGGCAAAAGACGCGGGATGCGATGAGTTTACGAATCTTGATACTGTGTCCAAGGGAGGAGAGGGGCGCGAATATTTCAAGTATTTGCGCCAGTGCCAAAAGCCCAATGATTCATGCCAGACATTTTATACATGGGTCGGATCGGATACTGCCGGATTTCAGCTTAAGGTGTATAGCCTTAAAGACGCGTTTAATAATCAGACAGGAGCCGCGGAATCGGATGCTAACCCCGATATCGTTCCAAATCCGAGAAAAGATTTAGGGCGATGCGTAGAATTCTTAAATGCTCCATTGCTGTCAACCGAGGCGGTATGCAAGGCGGCAGGCAATACGTGGATGTATGATGCCTGCTATGATGGATCGGTGGATTCTGTCGCGTCCGCAAAAAATGCGCAGACCAATCCCAACTGCCGCGAGTTTTATTCAACTTCAAGCGCAACAGGTGATCCGCAATATGTTATTGTGCAAAACACCATTGCCTGCACCGATCAGTGTTTTCCGTACCGGCTATCAAATACAATACAAACAGACTGCGAGTTTAGCGGAGGAGCATTTGGAGTGTGCGCAGCACCCACGCCTGCAGATTGCGCGAACGCGAAAGGATTTACTTTTTTGGGAAGCCAAGAGTGTTATGACCGAGAGCAGGATTGCACAGACGCGGGCTTTGCGTGGACTACGAAAAATCAATGCGTGTATCAGGCGGTTCCAAGCGAAGGAGTAAAGTGCTCCGCGCAAAGCGCGTCATGCCGAGAATATAAAGGCAACACCTCGGGCAACGTGCGAGTCGTGTTTACGGATAACTTTGAAGAAGGCAATACCGTCAGCTGGTCTTTGGGCGCTATCAGCAACGAAGCGCTTGCGGTTGGCGGGCATTCTTTGCAGTCAGAGCTTTCTGGCTCGCAACTTGCGCGAACATTTAGTATAACTGGCAATAACGGCGTCTGCCAGGAACTTATCGGAGGGCTCGGGTATACAGCATGTACAAGCGCCATAAAAACAAATTGTTTTGATAAGGCAAGCAATACCTGTATTTTCGCAAACACTTCACAGCAATGCGTCGCCCAAGCCGGCAATACGCGATGCGGGCTTTTGGACGGAAAAATAGTTGCCGGAGCAAGCTATGTCATTTCTTTTTGGGCAAAGAGCGCGCAAACGCAGCTTGGCGATGTTGATATTGAACTTAATGGAATACCATCCTCTAAGCAAATTGCTACAGTGCAAGTCGGGCAGAATTGGCAAGAGTACACGGTAGGCCCTTTTGATGTCGGGCCAAACGATGTGGCGGCAGGAATGTGGCTTGACTTGGTGTCATCCCCAACAAGGCCGATGTATTATGATTTTATCACCATCAAACAGGTGCGCCAGTACAACTACTTGATTAAAAATTCTTGGAAAACTCCGGAAATCTGTGATACAAACCCCTATATAAATCCCGCGCGGTTCCCGCCTCCTAATGCTCCGCAATATATGGTTGGTTGCCGAGACTATCAGAGCGCCTCGGGCAAAACCGAATACCTCAAGTCATTCACCAAGCTATGCCGAGAGTCCGCGGTCGGATGCGAAATGCTTATTGACACGCACAATACCGCCTCTCCCTTGGCGCAAACCTATAACTCGGAATATCCTATCTCGCGAATTGACGTGCCCGAAGACGATATAATATACATGGTGAATGATCCTAAAAAAACATGCGGCGTTAACGCTGTAGGATGCGAGGCGGTTGGAGAGCCCGTACTTTCGGGAGTTAACGGGAGCCTTGTGGGCTATAATTCAAAATATTTCATAAACGATCCCGAAAAGTATCAGAGCATTCTTTGCAATGAAAACGCCCTAGAGTGCAAGCAATACGTATCGGAAAAAGAAGGAGTGGTGTATTTTAAAGATCCAAAGAACCGCACCTGCGAATATAAGCAGGTGACAGGTTCATCTTCATACGGATGGTTTAAGGCAGGCTCTACCTCCAGCTTTCCTGACTGTCCGCTGGAAAATAATAATTTAAGCCAGGCCCAGCCGGGCAAGTCGTGCGTGGGCGGAGACACTCCGGGAAAAATTTGCCTTAACGATACCGAGTGCCAAAATGGCAGATGCGACCAGTGGGTAGGCTCCTGTAAAGAGGAGGCAAGCGGCTGCAGCGCGTATATTGATCCGCAAAGCATAGTGAATAATAATACTATTGCGAACGGAAACTTTGAGTCATTTTACAAGGTATGCAGTTCAAGCAAATCGCCGTGTAACTCACCAGATCAGTGTCCAGTTGGTGAAGAGTGCGGGCCCGAGACAAGGCTGTATCGATGGGCGGCATCAGACCCCAATAAAATTACCCATGTAAAAGGAGGAGGATACGCGGGCTCTTCCGGCGTTGAGTTTGCGGGAGGCATTGACGCTGGCGGAAGCCCGGTTATTGTGAGCATTGCCCAGGGAAAGACACTTGAAAAGGGCGTTTTATACACGGTCTTTGCCAGATCAAAAAATACGAGCGATGACGCAAAGGTCACGGTTGAAGCATCGCAGCCGGACAGCTTTTCGCAGTTTGACAACTCGCTTCAGCTCAATGTAGAGAAAAGTATCGCCATTGTGCCAGTGAAAAATATTAACGCGGATGAGTTTACGATTTTTGCGGGAAGATTTTTTGTGGAAAACCAAGATACCAATGTGACTGTAAAAGTCACGGGGAACAGGGGCGTGTTTGATGACATAGAGCTGAAGAAAACAGGCGTATATTATAATCTTTCCAAAGATGTTGATAAGCGTTCGTGCAATGGGCTTATTAATGCCGAAAACGGCTGCGTGCTCTTTAATGACATGAGCCAGAGCCTTTTGATATTTAACAGCCTTGAGACGAAAAAGAATGCTCCGCCCACGCTCTGCAAAGAAAGCGGATGCGACTCTAACGTTATTATTAAAGTGACGCCCGACCGTGACTGCGCCAAATGGCTTGAGTGCGTTTCGGGCCGCGAACAGACGAATTTCAAGACGGGCAAGAAGGAAAACTTCTGCCAAAACATCGCGGAGTGCACAAGCCTCAATCCCGCGAACGGACAGTGCAATAATTTTCCACAAGTGAATAAAACCGTGCAGGAATATGATCCGGGAAGCGCGGATTTGATAAAAAATATTTCCGGGTACGCGAAGGTGGGATACAAGTGGGACGAAAATTCGTCTGTCCCGGGATACTATCCGTACGCCGCCATGGAACAAGAAAAGGTATGTGTGCGCCCATTGGAGAAAACCGGCGAAGAGTGCATAGAAAATGAAGACTGCAATTCATCGGCTCTTGCCAATGACGGCGCTTGCCAGCCGATACTCAAAGTGAGAGACGATAAAAATCTCTATGAGCAGTGCCGCCTGTATCCGGAGGGCGGCTCTCCTCGCTGGGGAGACAAGGGCCCGACCGATACGGGCGATAAGCCGGCGGGATCTGTCGTGACCGATCTTAACAATCCTTTAGGGCAGAAGTTTTGGATTGATGCCGGCATAGACTCAAAAAACCAAAAAATACTCTCGGACGCCGCGGAGTGCAGTTATTATAAAGACGACAATATATTCCAAGGAATGTACGGTTTTTGCATTGAAAAAGATCCGCGTAGCCCGTATCTGTGCCTTAATTGGCTTCCAGTTGACGAGCTTACCGGAGGAGTGCTTGGGGCTGCATGGACTGACAATATACGCGACAATATGTTTTATTGCGCTGCGGGCTCTGTGCTTGAATATAGGGAGCCACATACGGAAAAGGATTGCATGTATGGAGAACTTTGGGCAACTATTCTTGCGGACATAACTCCCATAGGAGCCGCGATAAATTACGGCGTGGCGTATGGCACGGGCGCGTGCGGAAATGTAGTATGCCCCTATGGCTATATTCCAAGCATAAAGAGGAAGGGATGTGGAGATTTTTTTGATCCGGGAACAGAATGCTCGTGGACATGCACGCCAGATCCCAAAGATTATAAATTTACCGATTCTGATGGAAAAAAATGGTACGATTACAGGGAAAAAAAGGACAAGAATAAAAATTTTGTCAAAAAGCATATTATGTACTGCCCTGATTGCGACAGCGGAAAAGTATTTTATGATCCGGAAGATCCGGATGAAAAAGAAAAAGAACCGGGTGGATGGCGAAGGATATGCGATGCCGTTGTTAAAGTTTCGGGCGATGATGGCGCCAATCGCGGCTGGAAACGGCGGCTTGAAGCGCTTCCGGAATTTAAAGAAGCCGGATACAAGGTGCCGGATTTCGGATTTGTTGTTGATACTATAAATAATCCTTTTGGTTCCATTGGCAAGCGCTGGAAGGGAAATCCCAATGCTTGGCCGTATCTTCTGGACACGGTTGACGCGACAAAATTTGAAAAACCGTATTTTGACGTATTTCGCGGCGGCGAGAATGTCGGCCAAATATACCATGACACCTTCTCGAGCGTGGATCCTGTGCCATACGCCACAAACCCACAGGGAGGATTTGAAAGGATAAAACGGCTTTTCGCGCAGAGCTTTGGAACATGGCAGTGGAGCGGGACAAACTATACTCCCGTACAGCCGGCAGAGTCGCGATGCGTTGGCGGAAGCCATGACGGAGACGTGTGCACGGGAAATCCAGGTGCTTGTATTGATACAACTTCAACTTGCCTTGTGGGCGGGGGCACAGGATTTTGCGCGTATTTTAACCCAGCGTCAAGTTCGTTTGTACGAGATGAGGCGCTTTCGTGCAGCGACAACCCCAATGCTATTTCCCCTACGTGTCAAGGCGCGAATTATGTTTTTTGCGCAACGGGAAAATGCGGAACAGCAGGCAACCCTCCGGAGAATTGGTCGCAGAAACCATGCACGGGAGATCCGCAGTGCGCCACGACTGGCGAAAAGTGCTTATTTCCTACTAACGGGTATGGCCATTGTACTGGTGATCCAAAAAAATCGTGTACTGATAACGCCGTTTGCGGAAATGCAGGCTTGGGAACGTGCGATGGCTTGGGAGGAGCCGAGGGCTATTGTTCATCGGGAAGCAATGATGGCGACGCGTGTATAAATAATGGAGGCTGCAAGGCGGACGGCGCCATTTGTATAGGGCGATGTTCTAGTTCATCGTCAATTCAGACCAATGAATGCTACTCCACTCCTGGAGATCCCGCAAAAACAGCGGACGCTTTTTGCCGAAAAGACGGAGTATGTACGGATTTTAATTACTGGCAGCCGCCCGCGCTTCTCTGCCGTGGAAATATCCGGCCGAATTACTTCTTAGAGCAGCCGCTCAATCCCTTAGACCCTCCAACGCCAAACCCGGCTGACCCGCTCGCGCCAGGAGATTGGTGCGGCGTATCGCCGCAAGTATTTGGAGTAGCGGTTCAAAATGCTACCGGGCCTATCTATACTATTGGCGGGGGATCAGGGGAGATTACCTTGAATTTCAATGTAAATATTGATGATGACCAATTGCCGCTCAAGAGGCTTGAAATTAATTGGGGCGATTCCCAGCCGCCAAATGTCATTGCTCCAGCAACTGGGCTTCGAGATAAGCCCGATGCTTCCGATCCGTTTAGCTTTACTCATATATATTTTTATGATAAGGCATTTGACACCGGTTGCCAGAGCGGCCCAAGCGGCTGCAATGGCCGCAATGATTATAAGGTTTATATTCTCGTGAAAGACAACTGGGGCTGGTGCACGTGCAAGGATTTAGGAAACTGCCAATTCGCAGGTACTGATAATGAATGCCAAAATCAGCGGTCTGCTGATCTTGACACGAGCAACTCCTGGATTGGCGTAAATACCATAATACGCGTATGCGAAACCCAATGCTAACTTCATGAAATTTGTAAAAATAAAAAATTTTATTGCACGGATAGTATATGGCGAAAAGCTCGCGCGGTTTGCCTATATTTTTGTAATTATTGGAATATTCTTTTTTTCACGTGAAGTCTTTGCCCAGCAAAATCCTAATGAAGAGCTTGGAACATTCAGCTTGCAGAGAATTACATACGAAATCATAGGCTGGGTTATGGTGGGATCTATTAAACTCGTAGGAGGAATTTTCACCATTATTACGGGTCTTTTAATAAAAGTCATAACCTATAATGATTTTATCTATACGCAAATTGTTACGGTGGGGTGGCAGGTTATACGCGATGTTTCCAACTTATTTTTTGTACTCATTCTCATTGCCATTGCCATTGGCACAATTTTGAACGTTGACACCTATAATTACCGAAGGCTTCTTCCGCGCTTGATCCTTATGGCGATACTCATAAATTTCAGCAAAACTATTTGCGGGCTGCTTATTGATTTTGCCCAGGTTGTTATGTATCAGTTCTCAAGCGTTATTAAGGATGTTGGAGCGCAGCAGCTGTACTTGAGCTTTGGAATACAAAAATTATTTACCATAGCTGAGGCCGGGAAGAATGTGGCTGTTGACAATGCAATAGAGCTTTTTGACTTGGTCGTGGGCCTTAGCGCTGGATTCATATTTCTTTTTATCGCTACTATTGTTATCTTTGTGTATTTGGCGGTATTTGTTTTTAGAATAGTAATGCTTTGGATTCTCATAGTGCTCTCGCCATTCGCGTTTCTTTTGGCGGCGTGGCCGGGCGGCAAAGCGCAGGGACTTTCGCGCGAGTGGTGGGCCAAATTTATAGATTATGTCATAACAGGGCCGCTTCTTATGTTTTTTTTCTGGCTTGCTTTGACAACCTCATCTATTGACCAGGGGCTTAACATTAAAGTTGACTCCACGGCAACAACATTTCAGGGAAGCTTTTCCAGCCAATTTATGGCCACAGAAAATGTCGCGCGATTTATCGTAATAACATTTTTGTTGCTTGCGGGACTGTATGTGACCAAAAGGCTCGGGGTTATGGGAAGCAATCTAGCCGGAGGCGCGCTTGGGTTTATGAAAAGAAGCGCCATGAGGCCGGTGAACTGGGCGTCTAGAACCGCGAAGGGCGCGGCACTGGGCGTTGCGGGGCTTCCATTCAAAGGATTAGCAAAAGGAGGCATGGCGATTGCGGAGAGTGATACCAGTAAAAATTTTTTGGCAAGAATGGCAAAAGTGCCCGGGGTTGGCAGGCTTGCTGTACGCGCGTCGCAGGCGTTGCAGATTCCAAGAGAAAAGCTTGAAGACCAGGCAAAAAGAGAAGCGCGAAGGTATGACCGCGGCGACCCGCGAATAGCCTCGGCATTTTTGCGGCAAGCACCCATTACAAGAAAACAAAAAATGGTGCAAGAAGCCCTTAAGGAATTGAGGCCGGAAGCGCGCGGATATAATTTTCAGCGCGGTGCCCCTCCAAGCAGTCATGACCGAAGAAGGATACAAGAAGACTATAATGATAGTGTTAAAGGCAATAAACAAAAAATAACGAATTTAGATGAGCGATCGTGGTATCGTTTAGCCCACGGAGGAGCAGG